>NZ_JBFUKU010000069.1:0-23038 GCF_056400685.1 Pseudomonas sp. P5_A12
CTCATGGCTACCACAGGGTAAATTTTCCTCACCGAGAAAATTTAAAATCACCGCCAAATCGCGGCGGCGGACGCTATCGTCATCAATCAGCAGAATTTTGGTTTCACGCCACATGCAATAGCAACTTCCCTAGTCAACTCAATGCCCAAAAATGATGGGGCAAGCTAGACGCTTGTAGGCACATTGTGCCTGTAGACGCCTGAAATCTGGAACCAGCCACTAGTTAAGTCAAAAAACCGTGCACAGTCAAATTTATGGCGCACTATCATTGGATTAACTGAGGATTAATTAACTGAACAGATGGTAAACCTTTGCGGCGCTCTTCGCATGATTGATCTGAGCCATTTCGTTGACTATCGCTTGCCTCTCCCCCGTCGCGGCCTCAAGAAGCTGCTTGTACACCCCCAGTAACTCTTCAAGATTGTCGCGCAACGCGGCCTCGCCTACCGACGCTTCACTCAATAAATCTTCCATGCAGGATCGACACGCCAGGTCCAGCACACCGATGGCCTCCCAATTGCGCTCGACCAATGCACCGACCAGGGCTTCGCGGGTGTGTTCGATTCGCTGCAATACAAGACTCATGGTGATCTCCTTAAAACTGCGGAGCCGGCGCAGCAATACCATCCCAACCGTCTTTGACAGTACGAAGCAAATCAGCAACTTCGTCGAGAATCGCTGGATCGGTCTTGGCGTTAGCCTCGGTCAGGCGCTTCATCATGTATTCGTAGAGGCTATCCAGCTCACTTACCGTTTCGGCCTGATTGTCCAGATCCAGGCCTTCGCGCAGTCCACCGATGATGCCGATGGCCTTGCCAATCAGCACACCCTTGTTGGGAATGTCCTTGCGCTCCATGGCGCCTTTGGCCTGGGCAATTCGATCCAGACCACCCTCCATCAACATCTGTACAAGACGATGGGGACTGGCTTCGGAAGTCTGCGCCTGGGCGCCAATCTTCTGATACTGCCGAAGGGCTAACATCGGATTCATGTTGTACCTCATCAAAACGCTAGTGTTCGTATGATCAATGTATCGACCACGCGTCAAAAAAATTTAGCCGGATTGCCGGGGCCGAGCGGCGCATGCCCCACTTGGTCTATTTTTGGCGATTCCCAAAGTAAAAGGCCCGACACACTGGAGCGTGCTGTCGGGCTTTTACGTCAATGCGCTAGCAGCACTAGGAGTTCCTTTGCTGCGCCGTCATGGCTTCAAATATCGAAGTAATGTTGCTGGCCGTAGCTTTCAGCTTGCCTACCAGAGAATCCATATCGTTATATTTTTTGGTCAACACCGCAGTCAGTGTTGCTACCCGACGATCGAGGGCCGCTTGCTGCTCGACCAGGTTGGCTTTGTTCTTGTTCAGATTGGTGGTGCGAGTATCAAGGATCTCCCCAGTTTGTGTGTAAGGGACAATCGCCTTGTCCATTCGCTCCAGCAAGCCACCGGTCCCGGTAAAGAAAGCCTGAACCTCACCACCCAGGTTTTTGTCGCTCATTGCCGCAGTGAACTTGGTGCTATCGAAGTCCAATGCGCCGGTCTTCTGATTGGTGGTGATACCCAATTGCGCCAGCACGGTGAGCTTATCCCCTACCCCGGTTTCGGTCAGCGGCCCACGGATGGCCGCCAGAATGGAGCGCGGCAGCGCGTCCCCGGTCAACGCAGCAGCGACCGTCGGCTTGCCATCACTGTCGAGCGTGGGCTTGGTCAGCGTGCCAATGCTGCTGACTACCGCGTTGTAAGCATCGACGAACTTCTGGATCGAGGCCTTCAAGCCATCGGTGTTAGTCGCCACCGCCACCGTTGACGTGGCCCCACCCCCAGCCAACAGATTGAAGCTCAAGCCCGAGACGGCATTGTCGATGGTATTGGTTTTACTGGTCATGGCCAGGCCGTCGACCGAGAACTTCGCATCGGTTGCCGCGTCGCCGATACGCCCGGCACCTGGTGGAGCAAGCGGATCTAATGGATCACCGGCCATCGCCTGATCGCCGAGAATGGTCATCACACCACTGACGGAAATTTCAGACCCCGCACCCGTGGCCGAAGACCCCAGCACCAGTCGCGAGCCGTCTTTGTCGGTAATGATATTGGCGTTGATGCCATCGCCCTGGAACTTGCTGTTGATCAGGTCGCGGACCGATTGCAGGGTCGCACTGGCTTGGACATCAAGGACGTAGTCCTTGTTGTTCAGCGTGATGGTCAAAGGACCCTCTGCAACAGCGCTGCTTGCATCCGTAAAGACTTCGCTGGCGACTTTGGCCGAGGTGGCAAGGTTATCGACTTTGATAACGTAGCTACCCTTAACCGCCGAGTTGTTGGAGGTCGCGGTCACAACCTTGACATCGGAAGAGCTTGCAGCAAAACCCGAAAACTGCGGAGTTTTGGTACTGCCGAGGTTCTTCATCGCGGTCTGAAACGCCGCCAACACCGACTTCAGGGTGCCGACGCCGGAAAGACTCGCGGTGGTGAGCTTTGTCTGCCGGTCGATCTGCGTCTGCTTGGCCACCTTGTCTGAGTCGACCAGGGCCTTGACGATAGCACCGGTGTCCAGGCCGGAACCCAGTCCAGCACCCGGTAGAATTGGACTTGCCATATACATCTCCCTTTAGTTTGTCGCCAGCCGTTTGACTCCTACTGCGCCGCAAAGAACGGTGCAACACTTTTCATGCCAGCCTTCAGGCCTCGGCGCTGAACAACAGGCTGCTCGCATCATTCAAGCTATTGGCCAGCTTCAGGACTTCTTCATTGGGGATCTGGCGAACCACTTCTCCCGACTCGCTGGCTATAACCTTGACCACCACTTTGCCGGAGGCCTCGTCGATAGAAAATTCCAGATTACGCTTGACCGATTGCACGAACTTTTCAATTTCCTGGACAGCCGCTTTCAGCTTGCCTTGCTCGGTTTCGTTTCCTTTGCTTTGATCCTCGAGATCGACGACCGGCGTCAGATTCGTTCGAGGCTTTTCCAGCGTTTTTTCCACGACAGGCGTCGTGGGTTTGGCAACTGGGTAAGACAAGTTCAGCTTCACGCTCATATCCATGTCTATCACCTCACTAAAGCAAAAAAGCGGGAGAGCACGGCCAGCGCACTCTCCCGCCAACTTTCAACCGGAGATTACTGAAGCAGTTTCAGTACGGCGGAAGGCAGTTGGTTGGCTTGCGCCAGGATTGCGGTGGAAGCTTGTTGCAGAGTCTGCTGCTTGGTCATCTGAGCGGTTTCAGCGGCGAAGTCGGTATCTTGTACGCGGCCCAGTGCGGCGCTGGCGTTTTCGTTGATGTTTTGCAGGTTGGAGATGGTGCTTGTCAGGCGGTTTTGTGCAGCACCCAGATTGGAGCGCAGAGTGTTAATAGTGTCCAGAGCCGTATCAATTGCGGTAATCGCAGCCCCGGCGTTGGTAATATCGTCAAGATCAGTGGCATCGAGTAACAAGCCAGCTGCAGTCATTGCTGTCGTACCCAGATCCAAATCGATATCGTCAACACCAGCAGTGACGCCAGCACCCACCTGAATTTTGATAACACCCGCACCATCAAGTAACGTAGTGCCGTTCAAATTAGTGCTAGAGGCAATACGGGTCAGCTCAGCCGACATGTCCTGATATTCTTTGTTCATTGCAGTGTTATCGAGCGTGGTATTGCTACCATTTCGAGCCTGAATACCCAACTCACGCATACGCTGCAGAATATTAGTGGACTCTTGCAGAGCACCTTCAGCAGTCTGAGCCATCGAGATACCGTCGTTGGCGTTTTTGATCGCCATGGTCTGGCCGCGAATCTGGCTGGTCATACGGGTAGCGATTTKCAGACCGGCAGCGTCGTCTTTGGCGCTGTTGATTTTCAGGCCGGAAGACAGGCGAGTCATCGAGGTGGACAGAGCATCGGAAGCGCGGTTCAGGTTCTTTTGAACGTTCAACGATGCAGTGTTGGTGTTTACGGTTAAAGCCATGACGAATTCCTCGTTGGTTGGGTACTGCGGCTTCCGGCCCTGGCAACCGCCGGGTATGGCCTAGAGAACCTTCGTAATAGTTATCGTCGCGTTGGCAGGTTGCTTTAGGGCTTTTTGAAAATATTTTGCCATCACACTGCCACCCCCAACAAAAACAACGGGTTAACACCACCACGAATAAAAAAATGGCGCCAGGGAACTGTCGGAGGCAATGTCAAAAGTGCATTTCTGCCCATAAAAATCGGGCACAAAAAAAGCGCTCAAGGAGAAACCCTGAACGCTTTTTTTGTGCCCGGTCTTAATGACTCAAGGCCGATAAATGATCGCCGACCCCCAAGACAACCCCACGCCAAATCCGCTCAATGCAACGCGTTTCCAGCCGGAGTCCAAAACGTGCTTCTCCAACAGCAACGGAATGCTCGACGACACGGTGTTGCCGGTCTCGACCATGTCCTTGATGAACTTCTCGGGATCACCTTCGAAACGCCGCGCCACTGCGTCGACAATCGCCGCACTGCCCTGGTGAATGCAGAACGCATCGATATCATCAGCCGAAAGACCGGAGTCAGCGAGCAGTTCATTCAAATGCGCCGGGACTTTGAGCAGTGCGAAATTGAAAACCTGACGGCCGTTCATATAGAACACCCCGTCGGAGACCTTCAAGTGCGGTGCACCTGAGCCGTCGGTGCCGAACTTGGCCTTGCCCAACTGCCATGGCGCGTCTTCGCCCATCCACGTGGCGGTCGCCGCATCACCGAACAACATGGTGGTGTTGCGGTCTTCCGGGTCGACGATCTTCGAATACGGATCAGCGGTGACCAGCAAGCCATTCTTCAGGCCCGCAGCCTCCATGAAACCCTTGATAGCGTAGATGCCGTACACGTAACCGGAGCATCCCAGCGAGATATCGAATGCAGCGACTGTAGTCGGCAGGCCCAGCTTGTCCTGAACGATGGCGGCAGTATGCGGAAGACCTTCTTCGTCACCGTTCTGGGTGACGACGATCAGCACATCGATAGATTCACGTTTCAATTCAGGATTGTTGGCGAACAGCGTATTGACTGCTTCGACACACAGGTCCGAGGTTTCCTGCCCGGCGTCTTTACGCGGCAGAAAAGCCGAACCGATTTTACCCAGGATGAATTCTTCATCCTTTTCGAATTTTGCACCCTGTGCGTAATTGTCCACGCCGGCTACAGGAACGTAGCTCGCAATGCTTTTTATGCCAATCATTACGGCTTCCCAATAATAAACAGCCCAATACCACCGCTCGCAACGAATCGAGGGGCGCCGACCAACGGAGAAAACGTCGCCCCATCAAGGCGACAGCGGGAAGAATAAAAGGCTATCACTGGGCCAAAAACCGACCAGGCGCCACCTTCCCGATTAATACAATACAGTGAAGATGCGCGTTATGACTCGCAGGTCACTCTATTTTACTGAATCTGCCCCCTTTGACGTTCTTCGGCCAACAAGCCATTCGACTTTACAGCCTGCTCACAACTGCAAGCACTCGGGTCACTGGGTCAAGGTCGGGAATGGATATTTGAGCCTCGTGACCGGGCAAAGCCCCGACGCACCGACGCCCTCCCGCACTCACGCTCGAAGCAATGAGTGGAAGGCTCCACGTGGCAGACGCCAAAACGATGGACAATAAGAACCAGTTGATACGCTGGAAACAGGCCAAGCACATTGACTTGGTTCTTCTGCCTGATTTTGTCGGTGGCAGCGACCAGAAAGAGAGGCACTGCCCGATGAAGTGATCGAACACGGACTGGCGAGAGTTTTCAGGTGAATACGCCGTACAGACTCTCCTGAACGGCGCCTTTTTCAGAGCATCCGTTGCAGGACGCCCGGACTCAGATCTTATTGAACAAGCCGAGTTGCGCGATCTTGCTGAACGCCAGTTGCGAAGCCTGCAACATGGTTTGCTGCAAAGTCAGGCGGGTCATTACCTCTGCCGGATCGGAGTCGCGAATGGCCGACTGCGTTTGCTTATTAGCCAATGCAATACTGGCGTTCGCTTCGCTCTGAGTATCGAGCGCCGCTGCGCGTCCTCCCACCGAACTTAAAGCACTGGAGAGTTGCTCGGCGCCACTGGTCAAATTGGAGATGCCAGCGTTAAGCGCCGCACTTAAACGCTGAGCAAGGACCGGATCAGCGTCAATCGGTGCAAGCAAGGATGCACGCAACTGACTGACGGTATCCAGAATGCTCTGTGTTTGATGATTGCTGACAGCAATTACAAATTGGTCACCCGCCTGTGGCGCGCCACTGAGCGTGAAGTCGACCCCCCCTGCCGTTGCGCTCAACCCCGCCAAAGGACCTCTGGAAACAGGTTTGCTATTCGCCGTAATCGGCGATGCATAGAGTTCATATTGACTGTCGCTGGTGAACTTGAGAATGGCGCCTCCCGATGGAAATCTGCCGATGTAAGCCTCCGAGTTACTTACGGTACTGCCGGTCACCTGTACAGAAGAGGGATTACCCGCAGAGCGGATGACGTTGAAGCTGTCAGGCTTGCTTGCCAGGCTGAAGCTATGCCCAGTGATCACCGCATCCGGGGCAGTATCACCGGATTGCAGATTAATATTCAGCTGCAGTTCAAGACCACGAAAGCTGAAGGATTGCGAAGTTGCGTCTTTAGAACTGAAGACACCACTGTTGCTGACTTCAGACGTCACATCATTGTTTGAAGCGTCAGTAATCTTGAATTGTGTGCCACTCACAAATTCGACCTTGTACGGCTCACCACTTTTAAAGCGATTGTTATAGGTCGCACTTTCAGTGATCAAACCGTCAGTCAGAAGCACTCGCCCATCATTAACAGCTGGCGCTGTCAGAGCGGTTTGGCTTCGACTGGTATTGATTGCTTGCTGAAATACTTCCCAACCCGTGCTGTTGGTGGCCATCGACATCGTATCGCCGATAGGCAGATTCAGCGTCGTCTGATCTCCGTTGTAACTGTAGGTGCCATCGGAATTGCGTGAAAACGGAGCAATTTCGCCTTTGGAGCCAGCGAAAATGTACTTACCGCTTTCATCCTTCGAGTTCATCAAACTCAGCAGTTGCTCTTCAATCTGCCCTAGCTCCGAGGCATTGGCTTCGCGATCAGCGTCGGCATAGAGGCCATTGCCTGCACCAATTGCCAGTTCTCTGGCACGCTGCAGCACATTCCCGATACTGGTCATCACCGATTCGGTCGTGCCCAATGTGGATTTGATGGTGTTGGTATTGACCGTGTATTGATCAAGCATCGAAGCCTGCTGACCCAATTGCAGCAAGCGCGAAGCGCCGACCGGATCATCGGCCGCGGTATTGATGCGAACCAGGCTGCTGGCCTCTTCGCTGCTCTTGACCACGTTGGCGAAATTTTTCTGATAGTTGGCAGCAGAGGACTCGTAAAACTGGGCGGTAGAAATGCGCATGGGCTACGACTCCTTAAAGACTGTTGATCAGTGTGCTGAAGATTTCTTGCGCAGCCTTGATGATCTGCGAAGACGCGGTGTAGTACTGCTGATATTTGACCAGGTTGCCGGTTTCCTCATCGAGGTCAACACCGGACAACGAATCGCGAGCCCCCTTGGCGTTGGCCAGGATGGCGCTGGTCGCCGCGCTGTCGAGCTTGCCTTGGGCAGCTTTGGAACCCACACCCTCGACCAGTTTGCCGTATGCGTCGTTCAGGGAAATACCCTTGCTCGCCGAACCGGTGTCCACGGTCTTTGCGGTCTGCAAATCGGCCAGCGCTGTACCGTTACGGTTATCCAGGCTGCCCGGCTGGCTGAGCGAAACGTTGATCGCGGCGCCTTTGCCCGGTGAGCCGGCCACGGTCATGTCGAAGCTGACGGTGTATTGCGTGGCGGGTGCAAGCGGGATCGGCGCCCCACTGGCGTCCTTGAGCGAAACAGTCAGGTTCAGGGTGTTGTTCTCGCCAGGCTTGATGGTGCCACTGCTGATAAGCCCGCCCTTGGCATCCAGAAACTGGTAGGTCTGGCTGGTGCCGTCGGCAGAAACATCACCAAACACGACCTTGGTCGGCGTGGAGTTTTTCAGGCCGTTCTGCATCGCGGTGGTGGTGGCCGCGTCGTAGATGTCGAACTTCGTGGTCAGGGTCGGTTGACCGCTGGCTGGTATCGTCAGCGTGCCACTGCCGCCTGCCGCAATGGCCGCACCCAACGGTGCCGCGATCGCCAGACGCTTGGAGTCGGTCATCTCGGTTTTGATGTTCGTCGCAGCGTTGCGGGTCGGCGTGATCTTGAAGGTGTCACCAACGGCAGCCGTACCACCGCTGAGCGTCAACGAGAAACCTTCAATCACTGGCGGCTGCGTGGTCTGGGTGCTGAAAACGCCCATGGACGTACCGTCCGGCAGACGCTGCACGGTGTAGTCGGTGGCACTGGTGAAGGTGACTTTGTAATCGTTGATAGTCAGCTTGCCGCTGTCCTCGATACTCACATCGAAGTTGCCGGAACCGGCACTGTTGCCGGCGGTGGCGATACTGCGGTTAGCCATCTGTGCGGCGCTGTTGATGCTGTTGAATAGGTTCGAACCGAACTCGCCGTTCTTGTCGATGCCCTGGGCCTGAAGGCTGTTCATCTGATCGGCGACGACCAGGGCCACGCGCCCCAGTTCGTTCATGGCCGGATCCAGTACGGTGCTGCGAAAGCGCAGCAGACCGCCCATCTCGCCACCGGTCATCACCGAGGTGATGTCGACAGTGCTCGAACCACGATTGAGCTGAATGCCCATGCGCGATGGATCGGCCTGGCTCGGCACCACTTCCAGTTTGCTGGCAGTGCTGCCCATGACCAGCGGCTGACCGCTGCCCAGGTAAATATCAACATTCCCGTCGCGCTCGATGACTTGCGTGCCAGTGAAGGTGGAGAGCTGACGCACGGTTTCGTTGCGAGCGTCCAGCAACTCGTTCGGCATGCCGCCGGCCTTGGAAATCTCGGAGATTTTCTGGTTCAACTGCGCCACGGTGGCGGCCAGGTTGTTGATCCGATCGGCCATGTTCGTCAGGTTGCCGTTGATGTTCGCATTCTGCGTCATCAACTGGGCGGACACTGAGTTGAAACGGTTGCTCAAGGCCTGGGCATCGCTGAGCAGCAGTTGACGGGATGCATCGTCACCCGGCTTGGCGTTGACGTTCTGTACCGAAGCGAAGAACTTGGTTAGCGCACCATTGAGGCCGGTGCCGCTGTCCGACAGCAAGGCGTCGAGCGGGCTGATCTGCCCGGCATAAGCGGCCGCATCGCTGTTGAGCGAGGTGGTGGTCTGCAATTGCGCATCAAGGTAGCTGTTATAGACGCGACGCACATCGGCCAGGGTCGTGCCGCTGCCGATGTAGACGTTGCCGAATTGATTCGAGGCTCTGCTGCCCTGCACGGTTTGCTGGCGTGAGTACCCGGCGGTGTCGGCGTTGGCAATGTTATTGCCGGTAATCATCAACGAGGATTGGCCAGCGGCCAGACCCGACATCCCGATATTGAGCAAACTCATGGTTCAGACCTTATGCCTTGTGCCTTGTGCCTATAAAGGCGTAGTGAAAGCGCCCGCCGCAGCGTAGTTTTGGTAACTCGTCATCTGCTTGGCTATCTGCGAAATCTTGCTTGCATAATCCGGGTCGGTTGCATACCCGGCCTTCTGCAACTCTCGTACAAACTGTTCTGGGTTATCGGCTGACTTCACAACATCTTGATAGCGATTATTGGTTTGCAGCAAAGTCACGAGGTCATGGAAGCTGTCTTTGTACGAGTCATAGGAACGGAACTCAGCCGTCTCCTTGACCATCGCGCCATTTCTGAATTCGCTGGTGATTGCCCGCGCTGAATCGCCCGTCCAACTGCTGCCGGCCTTGATGCCGAACAGGTTGTGGCTACTGCTGCCATCCTGGGCACGCATGACCGATTTACCCCAGCCGGTTTCCAGGGCGGCCTGGGCCACCAGGTAACGCGGATCAACGCCAATACGCTCCGCCGCTTCCTTGGCCATCGGCAGCATGGTGTTGACGAATTCGTCGGCGGAACCGAAGGCCTTCTTCGGCGGCGCGAGGGGAATCTGCGCCATGGCGCGGCCGTAAATTTGCAGGCGCCCGCTCGATTTGGCGTCTGTTTGCGAGGCTAGCCAATCGCCGTTGAACAGCGGGCCGGCACCGGTCGCGGCAGTCGTCGTGGTGCGTTGAGGTAACAGGGATTTGTTGGCGGTTGAAGCCGTCGCGGCCGACGGCACCAGGCCTGCCAACAACCGATCCGCCAGTTTCGGCGGCAAGGCCAGGCGGCGCTGATTGATCATCTCCATGTCATTGCGATGCGCGCCCTCGCCTGTCGGCGCGCTCACCGAACGTGATGCCCACAATGGACGCTGACCATTGCGCCGCGACAGCGGACCGTCGTTGGTCACGGTGCCTGCCGCGATCGGCGTCGCCACCGCCGCTTTCGCCGCGTCCTGCTTGGCGGCAGACAGGGCCGCCGCCTCGCCCGGGGCCAGCGGTTTGTTTTTCGACATCTGACGCATCAGCACGTCCGCCAGCCCAATACCACCACCTTCGCGGGACATGGAAACGGCCAACTGCTGATCGTACATTTCCTGGTATTGCTTGGCTGCCGGGGTGTTGAGCGGGTTGTCCTGGCCCAGCGCTTCGGTGGCCGAACGCATGGACTTGAGCATCTCACCCAGGAACAGCGATTCGAACTCCTGCGCCACCTTGCGCATGTTGCCGTCACTGTTCTTGTCGCCCACCTTGAGCTGGTTCAAGCGATTCAAGTCCGAATAGGAACCGGAGTCGCTGCTGCTGACCAGACCGCTCTTGCGCATATCCATGACGGCCGCCCTTAGATCACGATCAGGTCGGCTTGCAATGCGCCAGCCTGTTTCAGTGCTTCGAGAATCGCCATCAAGTCACCCGGCGCCGCGCCGACCTGGTTCACCGCACGGACGATTTCGTCGAGGGTGGTGCCCGGGCCGAACTTGAACATAGGCTTGGCTTCTTGCTCCGCGTTAACCCGCGAGCGCGGCACAACGGCCGTCTGACCGTTGGAAAAAGCGCCAGGCTGGCTGACAATCGGGTCTTCGGTGATGGTCACGGTCAGGCTGCCGTGAGTCACGGCGGCTGGCGAGACCTTGACGTTCTGGCCGATCACGATGGTGCCGGTGCGCGAGTTGATGATGACTTTCGCCACCGCCTGCCCCGGATCCACTTCAAGGTTTTCCAGGATTGACAGGTAGTCGACGCGCTGGCTTGGATCAAGGGGTGCGCTGACGCGTATCGAACCACCGTCAATGGCCTGGGCAACGCCAGGGCCCAGCAAATTGTTGATCTTGTCGACGATGCGCTTGGCGGTGGTGAAGTCAGAACGGTTGAGGTTCAGCGTCAGGCTATTGCCCTGGTTGAAACCACTCGGCACTGAACGTTCGACCGACGCACCACCTGGGATACGACCCGCCGACGGAACGTTGACGGTGATCTTCGAACCGTCACGACCTTCTGCATCAAAACCGCCCACCACGAGGTTGCCCTGAGCGACGGCGTAGACGTTGCCGTCGATACCTTTGAGCGGCGTCAGCAACAAGGTGCCGCCACGCAGGCTCTTGGAGTTACCTATGGAGGAAATGGTGATGTCGACCTGCTGACCCGGCTTGGCAAACGCTGGCAGTTCCGCACTGATCGATACCGCTGCAACGTTCTTCAACTGCACGTTGCCCGAATTCGGCGGCACCTTGATGCCAAACTGCGAGAGCATGTTGTTGAAGGTCTGCAGGGTGAAAGGCGTCTGGGTCGTCTGGTCACCGGTGCCGTTAAGCCCAACCACCAGGCCATAGCCGATCAATTGGTTGGAACGTACGCCGGAAATACTGGCGATGTCCTTCAGCCGCTCGGCTTGAGCGTTGAAGGCTGCCGACAGCATCAGAGCAGCAACGATGAGACTACTGAAATTCAACGTAACCACCTAGAAAGGGAACAGCGGGCTGAGGAAGAAACGGTCGAACCAGCCTGGCTGACTCGCATCGGCAAACGAACCGGTGCCCGAGTAGGTGATGCGTGCATCGGCGATACGGGTCGACGAAACTGTGTTGTCGGTCGAGATGTCATCGGCGCGCACCAGACCGGCAATCCGCACCAGCTCATCGCCGGTGTTGAGGGTCATCCACTTCTCGCCACGTACTGCAATGATGCCATTGGGCAATACATCCGCGACGGTAACGGTGATCGATCCGACGAGGGTGTTGCCCTGCGCCGCCTTGCTGTCGCCTTTTGTCGCGCGATCGCCTTCATAGGCGGCGTCCAGGCTCAGGTCACCACTGCCGAACGGATTGTTGGTGCTCGGGGTGGTGCCGAACAGCGAGGTCAGGCCGATGCTCGCCTTGCTGTTCTTGCCAATTTGCGAGTTGGCGTTTTTGCTGGCCTGGGTCCTCTCGTTCAGAGTAATGGTGATGATGTCACCCACCCGGAACGCCTTGCGGTCGGTGTACAGGTTCTGTTCAAAACCGGCCTGGTAAATCGAGCCATTGTTCGCGGCAGCCGGCAACGGCGTGCGCGGCAACACCGGCGCGTAATAAGGGTCATTGGGCTTGGGCGTCACAGGGACGCAGCCTGCGAGCACAACAGCCCCACTCAGTGCCAGAACAGATACAAAGCGATTCATGACCCTACCTCACGGTGTTACAGGCGACCTGAGGGCAGCCTCATAGACTTGATTACAGATTCTGCGTTACGAACGAGAGCATCTGGTCGGCGGTGGAGATCACCTTGGAGTTCATCTCGTAAGCGCGCTGAGTGGTGATCATGTTGACCATCTCTTCAACGGTGCTGACGTTGGACGTTTCCAGGGTGTTCTGCAGCGTGGTGCCGAAACCGTTCAGGCCCGGTGTACCGACTTGCGGTGCGCCGCTGGCAGCGGTTTCCAGGAACAGGTTGTTACCCACGGCTTGCAGGCCGGCCGGGTTGATGAAGTCAGCGGTTTGCAGGTTGCCGATCACCTGGCTGGCCGGGTTACCCGCAACGGTAATGGACACGGTGCCGTCGCGACCGACCGTGAAGGTCTCTGCTTCGTTGGGAATCACAATGGCCGGTTCCAGGGCGAAGCCACTGGCGTTGACGACCTGACCGTTGGAGTCGAGGTGGAACGTACCGTCACGGGTGTAGGACGTGGTGCCGTCCGGCTGCAGAATCTGGAAGAAACCGCGACCATCGACGGCGAGGTCAAGCGGCTGCTCGGTGGTTTGCAGGCTGCCGGCGGTGAAGTTTTTCTGGGTGCCGACGATGCGCACACCGGTACCCACTTGCAGGCCCGACGGCAGTTCGCTGTCCTGGGTCGACTGGGCGCCTGGCTGGCGTTTGATCTGATAGAGCAAGTCCTGGAACTCGGCGCGGTCACGTTTGAAACCCGTGGTCGACACGTTGGCCAGGTTGTTGGAAATGGTGGTCAGGTTAGTGTCCTGGGCGGACAGACCTGTTTTGGCAACCCATAGAGCCGGAAGCATTCGATTCTCCTCGTGCGCCTGTTTTACGGCGCGACGTTCTGGTAATTAGCTGATCTGCAAGACCCGAGCCATGGCCTGGTCATCGTCTTTGGCGGTGTTCATCATCTTGATGTGCAGCTCGAACTGCTTGGCCAGCGCCAGCACCGAGGTCATTTCTTCCACGGCGTTGACGTTGCTCGACTCCAGGAACCCGGACACCAGTTTGACGCCGGAATCGGCTTGCGCCGGCTTGCCGTCCTTGGTGTGGATCGAGCCATCCAGGCCTTTGGTCATGTTCCTCAGGTCAGGATTGACCAGCTTGATGCGATCGACTTCAGCCATCACGCGCGGGCCTTCGCCCATCGCACGGATGCTGATGGTGCCGTCCTCACCTACTTCGATTTTCTGCTCGGGCGGCACAGCGATCGGGCCGCCATTGCCCATCACCGGCATGCCATTGCCGGCACGCAGCACGCCCAGGGCGTCTACGTTCAGGCTGCCGGTGCGCACGTAGCCTTCAGCGCCATCAGGGTTCTGCACGGCGATCCAGCCGCTGCCTTGCACCGCGACATCGAGGTCACGACCGGTTTCAACCAGCGAACCAGGGGAGAAGTCGGTGGCCGGGCGCTCGGTCATGGCAAACGCACGTGCCGGAAAGCTGTCACCAAACACCGGCATCGAACGGGCCTGCTCCAGGTCCTTCTGAAAACCGTTGGTGGAGATGTTTGCCAGGTTGTTGGCATGAGCCTTCTGCGCCAGTGCATTCTGGCTGGCGCCGGTCATTGCCACATAAAGGTACTTGTCCACACTCTTTCCTCTGCATGCCGGACGTTTGCCGCCCACCGCTGTACTGCTGAGCGTCAAGCAATTTGCAGACCAACTTGCGCACAGAGGTTTAAAGCCCTTTAAACATTGGACTTGGGGGTTATCGCAGAGGAATGAAGGAATGTGTCAAAGTCGAAAAACCGGCGCGGTTATGCCGGTTGACGGCAACACGGTGGAAGGCCGGGCCGGATCGGCTACCAGCCTTTGACCCCGCTCATGTCAGGCAACTTGTGGGCAATGCCCTTATGACAGTCGATACAGGTGGCCTGACCGCTGGCCAGTGCCGTGGAGTGCATATTGGCGGCGCGTTTGCCCTGACGGGTAAAGTCCATGAATTCAAAGTTATGGCAATTGCGGCATTCGCGGGAGTCGTTTGCCTTGAGCCGTCCCCACTCGTGCTCGGCCAACTCACGCCGCATACCGAGAAATTTTTCAAGGGTATCGATCGTTCCGAACACCTTTCCCCACACCTCCTTGGAAGCCTGCATTTTGCGGGCAATCTTGTGCGTCCACTCATGCGGAACGTGACAGTCCGGGCAAGTGGCTCGTACGCCGGAGCGATTGGTGTAGTGAATGGTTTCCTGTAGTTCGACAAAAACGTTGTCGCGCATTTCATGACAGGAAATGCAGAACTTCTCGGTATTGGTCGCTTCCAGCGCGGTGTTGAAACCACCCCAGAAAATCACCCCGGCGATGAACCCGCCGAGTGTCAGAAAGCCCAGGCTGTAATGCACGCTGGGGCGACGCAGAATTCCCCAATAGTCTTTGAGCAGTGCACGCAAGGATTTCATGGCCTCTCCTTAAGGTTTCTGCTGGCCGTTGATTTCGTCTTGCAGCACCTGGTCAATGTTCTTGAAGTTGTTGCCCACCAGAGGTTTTACATCTTTCTGTGGCACGTGACATTGAGTGCAGAAATAGCGACGCGGCGAAACAGCGGCCAGCGCCTGACCATCACGGTCCATGTAGTGGGTGATGCTGATCATCGGCGCCTGAGTGCGTGCGCTATTGGCGCGGCTGTGACAGGACAGGCACTTGTTGCTGTTCTTGTCGATCGGATAGCCCCGAATACTGTGGGGAATGGTGGGCGGTTGTTCGGGATAATTGCGCTCGCGCTTGATGTCCTTGTTCTCGTCATCAACCATCGGCGGTGCCTCAAACTCCTGGGTCAAGGTCCCTCCGGGTCGCCGGCCATCCGGTGCCGGAGCATCCAGAGGGTAACCGGGCTGCGCCGCGAATGCCGCTGGCATCCACAGCAACAGAGCGGCAAGCAAGGACAGCGAATGACACTTCATCTGAGCGCTCCTTATGCCGTCTTGATCAACTCAATCCTGATCGCACATTTTTTATAATCAGTCTGCTTGGAGATAGGGTCCGTGGCATCGAGTGTGACCTTGTTGATCAGCTTGTTGGCATCGAAGAACGGTACAAACACCAGGCCCTGTGGTGGTTTGTTGCGCCCTCGGGTTTCGATGCGCGCACGCATTTCACCGCGTCGACTGATCAGCTTCACTTCGCTGCCTCGGCGGGCATTCAAGGCTTTGGCATCGGCCGGGTGCATGTAGACCAATGCGTCGGGGACCGCCTTGTAAAGTTCCTCGACACGCTGCGTCATGCTCCCGGTGTGCCAGTGCTCAAGCACTCGTCCGGTGCTCAACCAGAATGGGAACTCCGCATCGGGGGACTCCGCAGGGGGCTCGTAAGGGAGCGCGAAGATAATCGCCTTCTTGTCGGGATAGCCGTAGAACTGCACGCCACTGCCCTTCTCCACGTAGGGGTCATAGCCTTCCCGGAAACRCCAACGGGTTTCCTTGCCATCGACGACGGGCCATCGCAACCCTCGTTCGGTGTGATAAAGATCAAACGGCGCGAGGTCATGACCGTGGCCACGGCCGAATTGGGCATATTCTTCGAACAGGCCTTTTTGCAGGTAAAAACCAAAATCCCGGGCCTCGTCGTTTTGATAGCCCGCCGCCATCTGATCAAGTGGGAATTGATCGACCTGACCGTTCTTGAACAACACCTCGTACAGGGTTTTGCCCTTGTATTGCGGCGAGGCAGACAATATTTCCTCGGACCAGACCTCGTCCGTTTTAAAGCGCTTGGAAAACTCCACCAGTTGCCAGAGATCGGACTTGGCGTCACCCGGCGCCGAAACCAATTGATGCCAGAACTGCGTACGTCGCTCCGCGTTGCCGTAGGCGCCCTCTTTTTCAACCCACATCGCGGTGGGCAGAATCAGATCGGCCGCTTGGGCCGAGACGGTGGGATACACATCCGAGACAATCACAAAGTTCTCGGGATTACGCCACCCAGGCAGCACTTCCTGCATGATGTTGGGGCCGGCCTGCATGTTGTTGCTGGCCATCGTCCAATACACATTGAGCACGCCGTCCTTGAGCATCCGGCTCTGTTGCACGGCATGGAACCCGACTTTTTCATTGATGGTGCCGGGCGGCAGTTTCCAGATTTTCTCCGCGGTGGCGCGATGCTTTGGATTGGTGACCACCAGATCAGCTGGCAAGCGATGGGAGAAGGTTCCCACTTCGCGCGCCGTCCCGCAGGCCGAAGGCTGGCCCGTCAGGGAGAAAGGGCTGTTGCCCGGCTCGCTGATTTTTCCGGTCAGCAAGTGGATGTTGTAAATCAGGTTATTGGCCCAGACGCCCCGCGTGTGCTGGTTAAAGCCCATGGTCCAGAATGAGACCACCTTGCGCTTCGGGTCGGCATACAGTTCAGCCAAGGCCTTGAGTTGCTCGGCCGGCACGCCGGTTTCCTTGGCGGTACGCTCAAGAGTGTAAGGTTTAACGAAAGCCGCGAATTGCTCAAAGTCGATGTCACTCCAGGTGTTCGCCTTGGCCGCATTTTGGGCCTTCATCTCCAGCGGGTTATCGGGACGCAGGCCGTAGCCGATGTCATCCGTACCTTTGGCGAACTTCGTGTGTTTGCTGACAAAGTCTTTGTTGACCGAGCCGCTTTCAATGATGTGGTTGGCAATGTAATTGAGGATAAACAGGTCCGTCTGTGGCTTGAACACCATGGGAATATCGGCCAACTCAAAACTGCGATGCTCGAACGTCGACAGCACTGCGACCTTGACGTTGGGCTGACTCAATCGGCGATCCGCCACCCGACTCCAAAGAATCGGGTGCATCTCCGCCATGTTCGAACCCCACAGCACGAACGCATCGGTGACTTCAATATCGTCATAACACCCCATCGGTTCATCCATACCGAACGTGCGCATAAAGCCCATGACCGCAGAGGCCATGCAATGACGTGCATTGGGGTCAATGTTATTGGAGCGAAAACCCGCCTTCATCAACTTGTTGGCCGCATACCCTTCCCAGACGGTCCACTGGCCTGATCCGAACATGGCGATGGACTCGGACCCCTTGTTTTTTATCGCCTCCTTAAACTTCAACTCCATGACATCAAACGCTTGATCCCATGACACCGGTTGAAACTCGCCTTGCTTGTCATACTGCCCGTTGGTCATGCGCAAAAGCGGCTGAGTCAGGCGATCAACGCCGTACATAATCTTCGACAAGAAGTAGCCTTTGACGCAGTTCAACCCGCGATTGACCTCGGCTTTCACATCGCCATGAGTGGCGACCACCCGATTGTCCTTGGTCGCCACCATGACGCTGCACCCGGTACCGCAAAAGCGGCAAGGTGCTTTATTCCAGTCCAGGGCTACCCGGTCTTCTTCGGTGATCAGGTTGCTGGCGGATGTGAACACCGGGAGCCCCGCCGCCGCTGCGGCGATCCCGGCAGCCTGGGCTTTGACAAACTCGCGTCGAGTCATAGGCATGTGCTTTCTCCCGTCACATCGAGAATCTCGTGATAAACGAGGGCGGCATTGAGCACACCCGGCAAGCTGTTGATCTGATCGATTCGCTGAGAAATCTCACGTTCCTCTTCCATCTCCAGCACAACCACCAGTTTGCCGGCGGGACTTTCCTGATGCAGTTCAACGCCTTCGAGCAAGCGCAAGTTGGCTTTCACTGCCTCGAACAACTCGGGACGGGCAAGCACCACCAGACTGGCAATATGCAGCGTCTTTTCCATGACCCGTACTCCCCGTCTTTTACTAAAGATGGACAACGATCAATGAGGCGAACCAGGAGGGCCGAGCAGCATTTGCAGAAACCAGACAAAGAAACCGTAACCACCCACTATCGCCACCGACAGCAATGGAAAAAGAATGACAATCAGGAAAAAGAACAGACGGGTTTCTTTGCGCGCTTGCTGGGTAGAGTCATCCGCTGATGGCATGGTTAACGCTCCTGCCAAACTTTGAGGTTCAGCCTAGATGGCTCGCTTGGCAAAATCCATGATTCAGATCAACGGCAGGGTGGTAGCGCTTCAATTAACATCTCGAAGCGCCAGAGAATGGTTAACAACAACTAACCATTCTTGTTTATTAGTTCAACACTGGATGACGTTAACGCTCAAGTTTTACCAATTTCATAATCACGTAACTTATTGGCAATGGTGGTGTGAGAGACACCCAGGCGCTTACCCAGGAGCCGACTGCTGGAATGCTCGGAGTACAACCGCTCCAACACCGCTTTCTCGAAGCGCCCGACAATCTCGTCAAGTCCGCCCTCAAGGGAAAAATCGCCAAGCGGCTGACGCACACCGTAATCCGGCAGACGAATATGTTCGGCCTTGACCGTCCCGCCCTCACACAACGAAACCGCCTGGAACAGCACGTTTTCCAATTGCCGGACATTGCCCGGCCAGTTGTAATGACTGAGCCGCTCCATCGCCGCCGGCGCCAGTTTCGGCAGTGGGCAACCGATCTGCCGGCTGGCTTGGTCGAGGAAGTGCTCCACCAACGGCGTCAAACCATCGAGGCATTCACGCAACGGCGGAATGTGCAGCGATAACACGTTCAAGCGGTGATAAAGATCCTGACGAAACTCACCCCGCGCGCACAGTTCGGACAAATCCACCTGGGTCGCGCAGATCACCCGCACATCCAGATAAACCTCTTCATCGCTACCTACGCGACGGAAGCAACCGTCTTGTAGAAAGCGCAGCAATTTCACCTGTAAGCGCGGGCTCATTTCCCCCACGCCGTCGAGAAACAGCGTACCGCCCGCCGTCAGCTCCAGCAGACCCAGTTTGCCTTCGGCGCGCGCGCCTTCGAAGGCGCCAGGGCCGTAGCCAAATAATTCGGTCTCGGCCATCGACTCCGGCAAGCCGGCGCAGTTGAGTGCCATCAGGGGCGACTGCCCGCGCGGGCTGGCCAAGTGGCAGGCGCGCGCCAGCAATTCTTTACCAGTGCCGGTTTCGCCTTCGATCAACAGCGGTGCATCCAATGGCGCCATGCGCCGGGCTTCGCGCACCACGGCAGCCATGACTTTCGAGCTTTGAAAAATGCTGTCGAACCCGCGCAGTTCCTGCTTGCGCACGTTATAGATGCGTTCACCCACCCGATCCGCGCGGTGCAGCGTCAGTACCGCACCGGCCATGGCTTCGCTGTCGTCATGCTCCGATTGCAACGGCGCGATATCGGCCAGGAATACATCGCCCTTGACCTTGACTCGCAGCCCGTTGATGCGCGACTTGTTGGCCCGCACCAGTTCCGGCAAATCAAAATCCTCGGCGTACCGCGACAGCGGAATCCCCGGCACCTCATCCACCCGCACCCCGAGCAACTGCGCCGCCGCACGGTTGGCCGCAACGATGGAGCCGCCCATGTCGATCGACAACACCGGAAACTCCAGGGCGCCGAGCAAGGCATTGAGCTCCATGTGCCGACGTTCGCTGGGCATCAGCCCTACACGCTTGACACCAAAGACCCCGGCAATCGATTCGAATTTCGGACGCAGGGCCTGGAACTGAATGTTGATCAGGTTCGGGCAATGCAGGTAGATAGCATTGCCATGCTCACCGCCGACCTCGCCCCGGGCGACGTTGATCCCGTATTCCACCAGCAAGTTGAGAATGTCGCGCAGGATACCGATGCGGTTCTGGCAGTGGACTTTGATACGCATATAGAGGCCCGAAGAAAGGGGGAATCGAGGCCCCGCGCAAGGATTTTTCTGCGCTGGCGCCAAAGTAGTCGTCAAGATTATGTGACACCCGAGCACCTTTTCAAACCCGCAAATCTCAATAGCTGCGCGATCGCCGGGATTCCGTAACGAATACTTTACGAAAAATGGCGAATTTTCCTACGCAGAACGACGTACACCTGCTGTAACGCCGCACTTCTTGGGGTATTTCTAAGTCCATAGCAGCACATAACAAGAACGAATCCCCTAGCAGGAGAGCAGCATGAAGCAGACGCAATACGTGGCTCGCGAGCCCGATGCGCAAGGTTTTATCGACTACCCCGCAGAAGAACACGCGGTGTGGAACACGCTGATTACTCGTCAACTGAAAGTGATCGAGGGGCGTGCGTGCCAGGAATACCTGGACGGTATCGAAAAACTCGGTCTGCCCCACGACCGCATTCCGCAACTCGGTGAAATCAATAAAGTCCTCGGTGAAACCACCGGCTGGCAAGTGGCCCGAGTTCCGGCGCTGATCCCCTTCCAGACTTTTTTCGAATTGTTGGCCAATAAACAGTTTCCGGTAGCGACGTTTATTCGTACCCGCGAAGAGCTCGATTACCTGCAAGAGCCGGACATTTTCCATGAGATCTTTGGTCACTGCCCGCTGCTGACCAACCCCTGGTTTGCTGAATTCACCCATACCTACGGCAAACTTGGCCTGYAAGCGACCAAGGAAGAACGCGTGTACCTGGCGCGCCTGTACTGGATGACCATCGAGTTCGGTCTGGTCGACACACCTGAAGGCCTGCGCATTTACGGCGGCGGCATTCTTTCCTCGCCAAAAGAAACCGTTTACTGCCTGTCGAACGAACCTGAACATCAGACGTTCGATCCGCTGGAATGCATGCGCACGCCGTATCGCATCGACATCCTGCAACCGCTGTACTTTGTCTTGCCGAACCTCAAGCGTCTGTTTGATGTGGCTCATGAAGACATCATGAGCATGGTCAAACAAGGCATGCAGCTGGGCTTGCGCACCCCGAAATTTCCGCCAAAGGCTGCCTGATCCGCTGCTTTTAGAAACAAGTGAGCCTGTCAGGAACCGACGCTTTGGTTTAGCGTGGTGTCACTGACGGCCGATTTCCAATCATTCGATTTCAGGAACCCATCATGTCCACATTGAACCAAGCCCACTGCGAAGCCTGCCAAGCCGGCGCCCCTCAGGTCAGCGACGAAGAGTTGCCGGTACTGATCAAGCAGATCCCTGACTGGAACATCGAAGTACGCGACGGTGTGATGCAGCTGGAAAAACAGTTCCTGTTCAAAAACTTCAAACACGCCCTGGCGTTCACCAACGCCGTCGGTGAAATCTCCGAGGCTGAAGGTCACCACCCAGGCCTGCTGACCGAGTGGGGCAAAGTCACCGTCACTTGGTGGAGCCATTCCATCAAGGGCCTGCACCGCAACGACTTCATCATGGCCGCGCGCACTGACGAAGTGGCCAAAGACGCCGAGGGCCGCAAATAATGCATTTCGACGCCATAGGTCGAGTCCCCGGCGATCCGATTCTCGGCCTCATGGAGGCTTATGCGCAGGACCCGAACCCGCGCAAATTCGACCTCGGCGTGGGTGTCTATAAAGACGCCCAGGGCCTGACGCCGATTCCGCAATCGGTGAAGCTTGCCGAGCAGCGTCTGCTGGATCGCCAGACCACCAAGACCTACATCGGTGGTCACGGCGAGCCGGCGTTCGGCAAAGCCATCAGTGAGCTGGTGCTCGGTGCGGACTCCGCGCTGATCGCCGGGCAACTCGCCGGCGCGACCCAGACCCCAGGCGGCACTGGTGCGTTGCGCTTGAGCGCCGATTTCATCGCCCAGTGCCTGCCGGGCCGTGGCGTGTGGTTGAGCAACCCGACCTGGCCGATCCACGAAACCATTTTCGCGGCGGCCGGGGTCAAGGTCAGTCATTACCCTTACGTTGGCAGCGATAACCGCCTCGACGTCGACGCCATGCTCGCGGTTCTTAGTGAAGCGCCGAAAGGCGACGTGGTGTTGCTGCACGCCTGCTGCCACAACCCGACCGGTTTCGATCTGTCCCATGACGACTGGCGCCGCGTGCTGGACGTGGTACGCAGTCGCGACCTGTTGCCGCTGATTGACTTCGCCTACCAGGGTTTCGGCGAGGGTCTGGAGCAGGATGCCTGGTCGACCCGTTTGTTCGCAGACGCGTTGCCGGAAGTGCTGATCACCAGTTCCTGCTCGAAGAACTTCGGTTTGTACCGCGATCGCACCGGCGCGCTGATTGTCTGCGCAAAAACCGCTGACAAGCTGGTGGACATTCGCAGCCAACTGGCCAACATCGCCCGCAATCTGTGGTCGACGCCGCCGGATCACGGTGCCGCCGTGGTAGCGACTATTCTTGGCGATCCAGAGCTGAAAAGCCTCTGGGCCGACGAAGTGGAAGCCATGCGTTTGCGTATCGCCCAACTGCGTAGCGGTCTGGTCGAAGCGCTGGAACCCTATGGTTTGCGCGAGCGTTTTGCGCACATTGGCGTGCAACGCGGAATGTTCTCCTACACCGGTTTGACGGCGGAGCAGGTTAAACAGCTGCGTGATCATCACAGTGTTTACATGGTCAACTCGGGCCGGGCCAACGTGGCAGGGATTGATGCGACGCGTCTGGATTTGCTGGCCGAGGCGATTGCCGAAGTCTGCAAATAGCCTATGTACCTGCACAATTAAATGTGGGAGCGAGCCTGCTCGCGAAWGCGGTGKRTCAGTCAATGTTGATGTCGACTGACAC
>NZ_JBFUKU010000070.1:0-22973 GCF_056400685.1 Pseudomonas sp. P5_A12
CCCACAAGGGGCATCTGTGTCAGGCGGTCAGCTGGTGGGCGCCGCAAGCTGCGGTGGCGGGGCGAAGTCGAACGGCGCCAACGCAAAGCCTTGCTCATCCACCTGCAACGCCCAGCCCTGACGATCCCAATCCCCCAGCACAATGCGTTTGGCCGCTTGCTCGCCCAGCTGCAATTTGTGGATGGCCGGGCGATGGGTATGGCCGTGGATCATGGTTTTCACGCCGTACTCCTGCATGATCCGCGGAATTTCTTCCGGCGTGACATCCACGATGTCATTGGCCTTCATCTGCGTTTGCGCGCGGCTTTCACTGCGCAGCTTGCGCGCCAGTTTATGCCGGGTGCGCAGCGGCAAGTGCCGCAGGATGAACAGGGTGATGGGGTTGCGCAGGTACCGACGCAGCTTCATATAAGCTTCGTCGCGAGTGCAGAGGCTATCGCCGTGCATCAAGAGCACCGGTTCGCCATAAAACTGCACGACACTCGGGTCCTTCAATAGCGTGCAGCCGGCCTGTTTGCAGAAGGCCTGGCCCAGCATGAAGTCGCGATTACCGTGCATCAAAAAGATGGCCGTGCCGCTGTCGCTCAGTTGGCGCAGGGCCTGGCAGATGGAACGCTGAAAGGGCGTCATGGCGTCGTCGCCAATCCACGCCTCGAAAAAGTCGCCCAGGATGTACAACGCACTCGCCGAGCGGGCGCGTCCGGCGAGCAAATCCAGAAACGCCCGGGTAATGTCCGGGCGCTCCTCTTCCAGATGCAAGTCTGAAATCAGCAGTATCACTCAATGATCTCGGCTTTCTCGATGATCACGTCTTCTGCTGGTACGTCCTGGTGGCCGGCCTTCATGGTGGTGGAAACACCTTTGATCTTGTCGACCACTTCTTCGCCTGCAACGACTTTGGCGAACACGGCGTAGCCCCAGCCCTGAGTGGTCTTGGCGCTGTGGTTCAGGAAGCTGTTGTCAGCCACGTTGATGAAGAACTGGGCGGACGCCGAATGCGGCTCCATGGTGCGCGCCATGGCAACGCTGTACTTCACGTTCGGCAGGCCGTTGTCAGCTTCGTTCTGGATGCTTGGGCGCTTGTCTTTCTTTTCTTTCATGCCTGGCTCGAAACCGCCGCCCTGGATCATGAAGTTACCGATGACACGGTGGAAAACGGAGTTTTCGTAGTGACCGGCTTTGACGTACTCGATGAAGTTGGCCACGGTGATCGGGGCCTTTTCAGCGTTCAGTTCCAGGACGATCTCGCCATGGTTGGTGGTCAGTTTGACTTGGGTCATGATTACTACTCTTTCAAGGAATTCGTGGATGCCGGGACATTAAGGCCTGACACCTGTTCAGCCTTTTTTGGCCAAGGAGCGCAGTTTAGCGTGACAGGCGCGAATTTCGAGGCTGTTTTTCATTTGCGGCCGATTAAATACGACCGTTTGCAGGCGCGCTCTGTCAGCTGCTTGACAGCATCGGCTATGATAGCGGCTTTGTTTTATCTGGCCCTTCTTCTGGCCGCGCACTTGTACGTTCAAGGATCCTATGAGCAAGCCCACTGTCGACCCTACCTCGAATGCCAAGACCGGCCCTGCCGTGCCGGTCAATTTCCTGCGCCCGATCATCCAGGCGGACCTGGACTCGGGTAAGCACACGCAGATCGTCACCCGTTTCCCGCCTGAGCCCAATGGCTACCTGCACATCGGTCACGCCAAGTCGATCTGTGTGAACTTCGGTCTGGCCCAGGAATTCGGCGGCGTCACGCACCTGCGTTTCGACGACACCAACCCGGCCAAGGAAGACCAGGAATACATCGACGCGATCGAAAGCGACGTCAAATGGCTGGGCTTCGAATGGTCCGGTGAAGTGCGCTACGCCTCGCAGTATTTCGACCAGCTGCACGACTGGGCCGTTGAACTGATCAAGGCCGGCAAGGCCTACGTCGACGACCTGAGCCCGGAGCAGGCCAAGGAATACCGTGGCACCCTGACCGAGCCGGGCAAGAACAGCCYGTTCCGTGATCGCTCCGTGGAAGAAAACCTCGACTGGTTCGCCCGCATGYGCGCCGGCGAGTTCCCGGACGGCGCACGTGTGCTGCGGGCCAAGATCGACATGGCCTCGCCGAACATGAACCTGCGCGACCCGATCATGTATCGCATCCGTCACGCTCACCACCACCAGACCGGTGACAAGTGGTGCATCTACCCGAACTACGACTTCACCCACGGTCAGTCGGACGCCATCGAAGGCATCACCCACTCGATCTGCACCCTGGAATTCGAAAGCCATCGTCCGCTGTACGACTGGTTCCTCGACAGCCTGCCCGTGCCGGCGCACCCGCGTCAGTACGAGTTCAGCCGCCTGAACCTGAACTACACGATCACCAGCAAGCGCAAGCTCAAGCAACTGGTCGATGAAAAGCACGTCAATGGCTGGGACGATCCGCGCATGTCCACGCTGTCGGGCTTCCGCCGCCGTGGCTACACGCCGAAATCGATCCGCAACTTCTGCGAAATGATCGGCACCAACCGTTCCGACGGCGTGGTCGACTTCGGCATGCTCGAGTTCAGCATCCGTGACGACCTCGACCACAGCGCCCCGCGTGCCATGTGCGTGCTGCGTCCGCTGAAAGTCGTGATCACCAACTACCCGGAAGGTCAGGTCGAAAACCTCGAACTGGCGTGCCACCCGAAAGAAGATATGGGCATGCGCGTTCTGCCGTTCGCCCGTGAAATCTACATCGACCGTGAAGACTTCATGGAAGAGCCGCCAAAAGGCTACAAGCGCCTGGAACCGGCTGGCGAAGTGCGTCTGCGTGGCAGCTACGTGATCCGTGCCGACGAAGCGATAAAGGACGCCGACGGCAACATCGTCGAACTGCGTTGCTCCTACGATCCGGAAACCCTGGGCAAGAACCCTGAAGGCCGCAAGGTCAAAGGCGTGGTGCACTGGGTGCCGGCGGTTGCCAGCGTCGAGTGCGAGGTGCGTCTGTACGATCGCCTGTTCCGTTCGGCCAACCCTGAGAAGGCCGAAGACAGCGCCAGTTTCCTGGACAACATCAACCCTGACTCGCTGCAAGTGCTCACCGGTTGTCGTGCTGAACCCTCGCTGGGCAATGCACAGCCGGAAGACCGTTTCCAGTTCGAGCGCGAAGGCTACTTCGTCGCGGATATCAAGGACTCGAAACCAGGTCATCCGGTGTTCAACCGTACCGTGACCTTGCGTGATTCGTGGGGCCAGTGATTCAAGGAAATTAAAGTGCTTACGATCTACAACACGCTCACCAAGAGCAAAGAAGTCTTCAAGCCGCTGGATGGCAACAATGTGCGCATGTACGTCTGCGGGATGACCGTGTACGACTACTGCCACATTGGCCACGGCCGCAGCATGGTTGCGTTCGACCTGGTGACCCGCTGGTTGCGCTTCAGCGGTTATAACCTGACTTATGTGCGCAACATCACTGATATTGAAGACAAGATCATCAATCGGGCGAAGGAGAACGGCGAGCCGTTCGACGTGCTGACCGAGCGCATGATCACCGCGATGCACGAGGACGAGGCGCGCCTCAACATCCTCAAGCCGGACATGGAACCACGGGCCACCGATCACATCGCTGGCATGCAAACCATGATCCAGACCCTGATCGACAAGGGTTACGCCTACGCCCCGGGCAACGGCGACGTGTACTACCGCGTCGCCAAATTCATGGGCTACGGCAAGCTGTCGCGCAAGAAAATCGAAGACCTGCGCATCGGCGCCCGGATCGAAGTCGACGAGTCCAAGCAGGACCCGCTGGACTTCGTGCTATGGAAAGGCGCCAAGCCGGGCGAGCCGAGCTGGCCTTCGCCGTGGGGCGACGGTCGTCCGGGCTGGCACATCGAGTGCTCGGTGATGTCGACCTGCTGCCTGGGTGAAACCTTCGACATTCATGGCGGCGGCAGCGACCTCGAGTTCCCGCACCACGAAAACGAAATCGCCCAGAGCGAAGCGGCCACCGGCAAGACCTACGCCAACGCGTGGATGCATTGCGGCATGATTCGCATCAATGGCGAGAAGATGTCCAAGTCCTTGAACAACTTCTTCACCATTCGCGACGTGCTGGAAAAATACCACCCGGAAGTCGTGCGTTACTTGCTGGTGTCGAGCCACTACCGCAGCGCGATCAACTACTCGGAAGACAACCTCAAGGACGCCAAAGGCGCACTCGAACGTTTCTACCACGCGTTGAAAGGCCTGCCGAACGTGGCGCCGGCTGGCGGCGAAGCCTTTGTCGAGCGCTTCACCCAGGTGATGAACGACGACTTCGGCACGCCGGAAGCCTGCGCGGTGCTGTTCGAAATGGTGCGCGAGATCAACCGTCTGCGTGAGAGCGATTTTGATGCGGCGGCGGGTCTGGCAGCGCGCTTGAAAGAACTGGCGAGCGTGTTGGGCGTGTTGCAGCTTGAGGCCGATGACTTCTTGCAGGCCGGCGCTGAAGGGCGGGTTGATGCGGCTGAAGTTGATGCGCTGATTGCAGCGCGTCTGGCCGCTCGTGCTGGTAAAGACTGGGCCGAATCCGACCGCATCCGCGACCAGCTCACAGCGATGGGTGTGGTGCTGGAAGACGGGAAGGGTGGTACGACCTGGCGGTTGGCTGACTGAGTGCTTTGCTGGCTACAAAACAAAACCCGCCTTGTGTGGGTTTTTGTTTTTTTGGGAGGGGCGTCTGGCAGGGGATAATGTTGCGGGTAAAAGTGCTGATGAAGGCCGAGCACGATGGTCCAGATAATGATGCATGTCTCATAACATAAGGATATGTTTTTTTTGAGCCTCTTCGGTAGATTCCTGATTTTAGGGTGGCGAGAACATTGTTTTTGTTGGTGTTGAATGAAACGGGTTACGTTATTTTAAGATGTTATCGAGAGTTAGGCTTTGATTGGTATTTCAATAGGTGTAAGTGTTTTTTGATTTTAGAGTTTTATTTACTGTTTTCGTTGTGTTAAAAAACTCAAGCAACTAATCATTCAAGATGCTCAGGCTGTTTAGAGAATAATAATTATCCTTGGTCTTGGAAATTTCAGTGTTTTTGAAGTGTTGTTGGCGTAAGTCATTCGGTATAAAAAATATGATAAACCTTGATGGGGGATAAGAGTGCGTGGCCGTGTTTTCTATAAGCCCAGCGAGTGTATAAAAGTGCGCGGGGCTGAGTCTCTCAAGTTGTTAGTGTTTGTATTTTTAATTAATATAGGCTCTCTGTCATTATTGTCGGAACTTTCTGACGGATGAGTAGGATTTTGCCTTATTCGCTGTTTTTCCAATGGGGAGGTCGTAGCGATGTATGAGAGGTGTGGTTCAATGGATAATATTACATAGAATCTGCACTTGTCCGAACTTAGGTGCAATCAATCGATAAAAATGGAGTTTTCGCTTCCAGGAGGTAAAGGTGAAGATTACGTCTAAATATCCGGATCATCTGTGCATTAACCATTTATTCGAGGCGCAAGTTGCGCGCAACCCTGAGGCAACGGCACTGGTCTTTGAGGGGGAGGCGCTCAGCTATGGCGAACTCAACGCCAGGGCTAATCGGCTGGCCCATCGGTTGATTGCCTTGGGTGTTGGACCTGACCAGCTTGTGGCGATCTGTGTCGAGCGCTCCCCAGCGATGGTTATTGGCCTGATGGCGATCCTGAAGGCGGGCGGTGCCTATGTGCCGCTCGATCCGGAATATTCGGGGGGGCGGCTGGCGTTCATTCTTGCCGATACGGCTCCGGTCCTGGTGCTGGCTGATGCGGCCGGGCGCCAAGCGTTCGGGGCTGCTTTGCAGGCTCATACCGTCCTTGATCCCCGTGATGTCTACGCTGAAGCGGACGCCGATCCTGAAGTTACCGGCCTTACCCCCGATAACCTCGCCTATATCATCTACACCTCGGGCTCAACCGGACAACCCAAAGGGGTGATGGTCGAGCATGCTCAGGTGGTGCGTCTGTTCGACACGACACATCCATCCTTTGGTTTTGAGGCCCGTGACGTTTGGTGCCTGTTCCACTCTTTTGCCTTCGACTTCTCGGTCTGGGAATTGTGGGGCGCCCTTCGTTATGGCGGCACGCTGGTGCTGGTCCCGCAGGCTATTACCCGTTCTCCGCAAGCGTTCTACCAGCTGATTTGTGAGCAGGGCGTCACTGTCCTGAACCAGACCCCGAGCGCCTTCACAGCCTTGATGGAATACGTACAACCGTCATCGGACCATCTGCGCTACGTCATCTTTGGCGGCGAAGCGCTGCAGCCGTCGACCCTGCGCGACTGGTATGGGGTGCGTGAAGAATCTGTCCCACAACTGGTCAACATGTACGGGATCACCGAAACCACGGTCCACGTCACTTATTACCCGCTGACTTCATCGGATGCGCAACAAGCCGACAGCGTGATTGGTCAATGTCTGCCGGATTTGAATCTCTATCTACTCGACGCGCATGGCCAGCCTGTTCCGATGGGGGAAGTGGGTGAAATGTACGTCGGCGGCGCCGGTGTGGCGCGCGGCTATCTGAACCGTCCCGAGCTGACGGCAGAGCATTTCCTGCACGACCCCTTTGCGGGGAAGGCTGACGCGCGGATGTACAGGTCGGGGGACCTGGCCCGTTATCTTCCAAACGGCAATCTGGTGTTTCTGGGTCGCAATGACGACCAAGTGAAGATCCGTGGTTTCCGGATCGAGCTGGGTGAGATTGCGGCCAAATTGGCCGAGCACCCCTCCATCCGCGAGGCGGTGGTCGTGGCGCAAGGCGAGGAGACCGACAAGCGCCTGGTTGCTTATGTTTTGACGCAGTCCGAGGTTCATGACACGTCGATCGACTCAGAGTCTGGCTTGGCGCTGGCGGGAACGCTGCGTGACTATCTGAGTGGCCGTTTACCCGACTACATGGTGCCGTCTGCCTTCGTGCGGATGGAAAGCTTCCCCCTGACGGCCAATGGCAAGCTTGATCGCAAGGCGTTGCCGGTTCCGCAGGAGGGTGCTTTTGCCCGTGAGGCCTACGAAGCGCCGCTGGGCGAGGCAGAGGTCCTCCTCGCCGGGATCTGGTCGGAGCTGCTTGGCGTTGAACAGGTCGGTCGCCATGACAGCTTCTTCGCCCTTGGCGGCCACTCACTCATGGCCGTGCGGCTGGTCAGTCGCATAGCAGCCTTTGGGGCTGAATTGCCGCTCGCCACCTTGTTCGCCTCTCCAACGCTCAAGGCTGTGGCGTTGGCAATTGAAGCCCAGCGCGACGGCGGCGCTGTGGCGCGTGCATCGATCCGGACCCTCTCTCGCGATGAGTCCTTGCCGTTGTCTTTCGCTCAGCAGCGACTGTGGTTTCTGGCGCAACTCGACAGTGGGTTCAGCGACGCCTATCACATCCCCTTGGCTCTGAGGTTGTGCGGCCAGTTGAACGTGATGGTCTTGCAGCAGGCCCTCGATGCACTGTGGTCGCGCCATGAGGCATTGCGCTCGGTCTTTGTCATCAAAGATGGGGAGGTCGAAGTGCGTCTGCTGGCCTGCGACCAGGGTTTGCCATTGCGCGAGATTGATCTCCTTGGATCGGGCGCAGAAGCCGACCTTGCAAGGCTTTGCACCGAAGAGGCTCGAGCCCCCTTTGATCTCGCTACAGGGCCGCTGATTCGATCTTGTCTGATCCGGGTGCCTGTCGCCTCATCCGCAGATGAACATGTATTGTTACTCACACAACACCACATCGTCTCGGATGGCTGGTCGCTCGGCATACTTTTGCCTGAGCTGAGTGCGCTGTACACGGCTTTCAGCAACCATCAGGCCAGTCCATTGCCGCCGCTGGCGATCCAGTATCCGGACTATGCCGCCTGGCAGCGGCAATGGCTGTCGGGTGAGCGTTTGAATGAGCAGGCGGCATACTGGAGAGAGGCGCTGGCCGATGCGCCAACGCTGCTCGACCTGCCCACAGACCGGCGTCGGCCTGAGCAGCAGTCGCTTGTGGGTGCCTCTGTGCCGATCAAACTCAGTGCAGAGCTGACAACGTCCCTCAAGCGTTTTAGCCAACAGCAAGGTGTGACGCTATTCATGACGGTGTTGTCGGCCTGGGCGGCAGTACTATCACGCCTGTCGGGGCAGGAAGACATTGTGATAGGCGCGCCAAGTGCCAACCGGGGCCATTGCGACATCGAGCCGCTGATCGGCTTCTTCGTCAACACACTGGCGTTGCGGATTGACCTTGGCGACAACCCGAGCGTTACCGAACTCATTGCTCAAGTACGCGAGCGGGCACTCAAGGCCCAGGATCATCAAGATCTGCCGTTCGAGCAGGTGGTGGAGATAACGCAGCCGCCAAGACGGTTGAGCCATACCCCACTGTTTCAAGTGGTATTTGCCTGGCAAAACTACGATGCAGGCCAATGGGTCTTGCCCGGCCTTGAAGCCAGTCCGGTGGGTTCTTCCTATGAGGTCGCCCGGTTCGATCTGGAGCTRAACCTGGCCGAGGCGGGCGATCGAATCGTGGGTGCGCTTGGCTATGCGACGGCGTTGTTTGACGCAGCCACGATCGAGCGCCACGTGGGTTATCTGAAGACTGTCCTTGCCGAGATGACCCGGGATGCCAGCCAGACTGTCGCCAAAATAGACCTGCTTGATGCGTCTGAGCGCACCTTGTTGCTCAAGACATGGAACTCGATGGATGAATCCTGCCCGGCTCATCTGTGTATGCATCAGCTTTTCGAGGAGCAGGTTGCGCGCAATCCTGAGGCAACGGCGCTGGTCTTTGAGGGCGAGTCGCTCAGCTATGGCGAACTCAACGCCAGGGCCAATCGGCTGGCGCATCGGCTGATTGCTTTGGGCGTCAAGCCTGACCAGCGCGTGGCGATCTGTGTCGAGCGTTCTGCGGTAATGGTTGTTGGCTTGATGGCGATCCTGAAGGCGGGCGGCGCCTATGTGCCGCTTGATCCGGAGTACTCGGGGGAGCGACTGGCGTTCATTCTTGGCGATACGGCTCCGGTTTTGGTGCTGGCTGATGCGGCCGGGCGCCAAGCGCTCGGGGACGCTTTGCAGGCTCGTACCGTAATCGATCCCAATGAGGCCCACGCTGAAGCGTTGATCGGGGTGGACGCTAACCCTGAAGTTCCAGGCCTTACCCCCAATAACCTCGCTTATATCATCTACACCTCGGGCTCAACCGGACAGCCCAAAGGGGTCATGATCGAGCATGCTCAGGTGGTGCGCCTGTTCGACACGACACACGCCGACTTTGGTTTTGAGGCCAGTGACGTTTGGTGCCTGTTCCACTCTTTTGCCTTCGACTTCTCGGTCTGGGAACTGTGGGGCGCCCTTCGTTATGGCGGCACGCTGGTGCTGGTCCCGCAGGCCATTACCCGTTCTCCGCAAGCGTTCTATCAGTTGATTTGTGAGCACGGCGTCACCGTCCTGAACCAGACCCCAAGCGCCTTTACCGCCTTGATGGCGTATGCACAACCGTCATCGGACCGCCTGCGCTATGTCATTTTTGGCGGCGAAGCGCTGCAACCGTCGACCCTGCGCGACTGGTATGGCGTGCGTGGCGAATCCGCCCCACAACTGGTGAACATGTACGGGATCACGGAAACCACGGTCCACGTCACTTATTACCCGCTGACTTCATCGGATGCGCAACAAGCCGACAGCGTGATCGGTCGGCGTCTGCCGGATTTGAATCTCTATCTTCTCGACGCGTTTGGCCAGCCTGTTCCGACGGGGGCCGTGGGTGAGATGTACGTCGGCGGCGCCGGTGTTGCGCGTGGCTACCTGAACCGGCCCGAGCTGACGGCCGAGCGATTCCTGCGCGATCCCTTCGCTGGCAAACCTGAAGCGCGGATGTATAAAACGGGGGACCTGGCCCGTTACCTGCCGAACGGCAATCTGGCGTTCCTTGGCCGCAATGACGACCAGGTGAAGATCCGCGGCTTCCGGATTGAACTGGGTGAAATTGCGGCCCGATTGGCCGAGTATCCCTCCATCCGCGAGGCGGTGATGGTGGCGCAAGGCGAGAAGACCGACAAGCGTCTGGTGGCTTACGTGGTGGCGCAGTCCGAGGTTCAGGACACGTCGATCGACTCAGAGTCTGGCCTGGCACTGGCGGGAGCGCTGCGTGATTACCTGAGCAGCCGTTTACCCGACTACATGGTGCCGTCTGCCTTTGTGCAGATGGAAAGCTTGCCGCTGACGGCTAATGGCAAGCTTGATCGGCGGGCGTTGCCGGTTCCAGAGGGCGATGCCTTTGCCCATGCGGCCTACGAGGCGCCGTTGGGCGAAATCGAGGTCACCCTTGCCGGGATCTGGTCAGCGCTGCTTGGGGTTGAACAGGTCGGTCGCCATGACAATTTCTTCGCCCTCGGCGGCCATTCACTCATGGCTGTACGGTTGATCGAGCGTTTGCGCCGCCAAGGCTTGAGCCTCGCTGTGCGTGATCTGTTTCAGACGCCCGTGTTGGCGGTGCTGGCCAGCACGCTTGGCCAGCACCGAGAGGTGGTGGTGCCGCCAAATCTTATCAAGCCCGAGACGTGCAAAATCACGCCCGAACTGCTGCCGTTGATAGATCTCAGCCAATCGGAAATTGACCTGATCGTTTCACAGGTACCTGGGGGGGCAGCCAACATCCAGGATATCTACGCACTCTCACCTATGCAGGACGGCATCCTGTTCCACCACATGTTGGCAAAGGAAGGTGACCCCTATTTGCTGGTGGCCCAGATGGCCTTTGCTGATCGTGAAACATTGGAACGCTATCTCGGCGCCGTTCAACGGGTTGTAGACCGCCACGACATTTTGCGTACCGCTTTTATTTGGGAAGGGTTGTCTCGCGCCGCGCAAGTTGTCTGGCGACAGGCTCCGCTCTCCGTCACTGATGTTGTTCTCGATCCGGCAGACGGTCCCGTTACCGAACAGCTTTCCCGGCGCTTCGATTCATGTCGGCACCGAGTTGACCTGACCCAGGCGCCGGTGCTGCGCTTTATCGTTGCCCATGACCCTGTCGCAGGCCGCTTCATTCTGATGCAACTGCAGCATCACCTGATTGACGATGCTTCTTCATTGCAGTTTTTTTATAACGAAGTGCAGGCGTTCCTCGCCGGGCGCGGTGAGAAACTGCCGTCGCCTCAACCGTTCCGCAACCTGATTGGTCAGGTGCAGTTGGGCAAGAGCGTTGAGGAGCATGAGCGGTTCTTCAGATCGATGCTGGCTGACATAGAAGAGCCGACGCTGCCCTTTGGATTGGCGGAAGTGCATCTGGACGGCGCGCAGGTGGGCCAGACCCACCGCATGGTTTCGGCCGAACTCAATGATCGGCTACGGACGCAGGCGAGGCGATTGAATGTGAGTCTCGCCAGTCTGTGTCATGTTGCCTTTGCCCAGGTTCTGGCACGCACCAGCGGCCAGGAAAAGGTCGTGTTTGGTACGGTGCTGTTTGGGCGCATGCAAGCCGGCCATGGGTCAGATCGAGCCATGGGCATGTTCATCAACACGCTGCCGATCCGGTTTGACTCAGGCGGCATTGATACCGCCGAGAGTGTCCAGCAGGCTCATGCCCGACTGGCTGAGTTGCTCGCCCACGAGCATGCCTCGCTGGCGCTGGCACAAAGGTGCAGTGGGGTCGCTACAGGTACGCCACTGTTCAGCGCATTGCTTAACTATCGGCACAATGATCTGGCTGGTGCGGACAACATTGTCCAAACCATGGAGCAAATGCCGGGTGTCCAGTTCTTGAGTGAACAAGAGCGGACCAATTATCCGCTCACGTTGTCCGTGGAAGATTTCAGTCACTCATTCGGGTTGACGACCCAAGTGGTCACGCCATTCGATTCCGATCGTGTGTGTGGCTACATGGAGCAGGCGTTGGAAAGTCTGGCGCAGACCTTGGAGCGCTCGCTGCACCGCCCGGTTCGACAGCTGAATATTCTGCCTGCGTCTGAACGTACATTGCTGCTCAAGACGTGGAACGCGACGGATGCATCCAGCCCGGATCATTTGTGCATTCATCATTTGTTTGAAGAGCAGGTAGCGCGCAGTCCAGAGGCAACGGCGCTGATCTTTGAGGGCGAGGCGCTCAGTTACGGTGAGCTCAATGCCAGAGCAAATCGACTGGCACATCGGCTGATCGAGCAGGGCGTCGGGCCAGACCAGCGGGTGGCGATCTGTGTCGAGCGCTCGGCGGCCATGGTTGTTGGTCTTATGGCGATCCTGAAGGCGGGCGGCGCCTATGTGCCACTTGATCCGGCCTACCCGGGAGATCGACTGGCTTACATTCTTACCGATACGGCGCCGGTCCTGGTGCTGGCCGATGCAGCCGGGCGGCAGGTGCTGGGTGAGGCGTTGCAGTCCCACACCGTGCTAGATCCCAATGAAATCTTGACGAAGGCTGATGTCAATTTCCAGGTCCCCGGCCTGACACCCCGCAACCTCGCTTATCTGATCTATACCTCGGGCTCAACCGGACAGCCCAAGGGCGTCATGATCGAACACCGTGGATTAATCGCATCGACATTGGCAAGAACCACGGTCTATAAGCCGAGTTCCGACGCTGTATTTTTACTGCTGTCATCGATGGCGTTTGACAGTTCCGTGGCAGGCATTTTCGGAACGTTAACAACCGGTGGTGCTTTGTGTTTACCAGGTGGCAAAGCCGTCGTAGATCCACACATCATCAGCCGCCATTTGATTGAAAACAAAGTCACGTCGGTGCTGCTGGTGCCGTCTCTGGCAAGACTGGTTCTGCCGCAAGTTGCCCAACTCGGATATGGACAACTGCGTCAGGTGATCGTGGCGGGCGAATTGTGTCCTGCGAAGCTGATCCAGGAAGTGACTTCAGCCTTTACTGCCGTGGAATTATTCAATGAATATGGCCCGACGGAGGCGACTGTCTGGGCGGCGGTCTATCGCTGTTCATCCGATGACGTTGATCCGGTTCCGATAGGCCGTCCGGTTTCAAACACCCGCATTTACCTTCTGGACGCGCATGGCGAGCCTGTTCCGCTGGGGGCGGTGGGTGAGATGTACATCGGGGGCATGGGTGTTGCGCGTGGATATCTGAACCTCGCCGAACTGACGGCTGAGCGTTTCTTGCTCGATACATTTGCCGGCGAGCCTGACGCGCGTATGTACAAGACGGGGGACCTGGCCCGTTATCTGCCGGACGGGAACCTGGTGTTCATGGGGCGCAATGACGATCAGGTCAAGATCCGTGGCTTGCGGATTGAGCCAGGTGAAATTGCAGCCAGATTGACCGAGCATCCTTCCATCCGCGAGGCGGTTGTGGAGGTGCAAGGCGTAGACCCGGGCGAGCGACTGGTCGCCTATGTAGTGGCTCAGCCAGAGGTTGCGGGAAATGATGCCTTAATACCTAAGGCTGACTCCGAGGTGGGTCTACCGCTTGCAGGACGACTGCGTGATTATCTGAGTGAACGTCTACCCGACTACATGGTGCCGTCTGCCTTTGTGCTGATTGAACGCTTGCCGCTAACCCCTAATGGCAAGCTTGATCGCAAGGCGTTGCCTGTTCCTGAGGGTGCGGCCTTTGCGCATGCCGCGTATGAGGCACCACAAGGTGAGACCGAGACGATCCTGGCAGCGCTTTGGTCAGGGTTGCTTGGTGTTGAGCAGGTCGGTCGCCATGACAACTTCTTCGCCCTCGGCGGCCATTCGCTCATGGCCGTCCAGCTGATGCAAAAAGTCAGGAGTTATGGTCTGGAGTGTTCGCTGAGCGACATTTTTGAAACCCCTCGATTGGCTAACCTTGCCACTCAGATCGCACAGTCTCCTGTGTTCAACCCGCAGATCGGGGCGATCACGGTGCGCGCTGGCGGGACTGAACCCCCGGTCTTTTTCGTGCCCTCGGGATTAGCCGATTATTCGTATGCTATTTCTCTGGCGCAACAAATCCGCGTCAGCTGCCCGATCCATGTATTGCCGTGGTCGGCCATTGGCGACCCTTTGCCTCACTCGATGGAGGATATGGCCGAAAGAATGATTCTGCTCATCCAGACGATCCAGCCTGAAGGGCCTTATCGCATTGCCGGGTATTCCTCTGGAGGGATTCTCGCTTATGCCATCGCCCATGCGCTTATGTGCAAAGAGGCCAGCGTTGAATTTTTAGGCTTTATTGATGTTCCCGCGCCGCACAAGTTACTTTATAAAAACCAGGGTGTTAAGCACTACTTTATTGAGCATGTTAAGGCGGTGGCTTCCGAGGCGAAGCGTCATAAATTCGATGTTTTAAATGAGGGTGATGAGTTTGCTGCGCTGATTAAAAAAGCACAGGACCTGGGAGGCTATGATTTAAATGCAGACATCTCGCTGGAAACAGTCAAATGGCAAGTCATTTATCATTTCTCACACATCGCCGGCGCCTATAGACCATCTCCATTGCCGATCAATCTCTATCATTTCTACGCGGCTGATCATGAGCGTACCCCTCTGCTGCAGGTGGATATGGTAGGCGGGTGGAGAGAACTCTTGCCTGATTTGGCGATTAGTTCTGTTTCTATTCCAGGCGGGCATGGGTCGATGATGGAGGACGTCAGTAATCGCATACACTTGGCTGAAGCAATCAATCGAGCGCTTTTGTAAGAGGTGATGATTGAGCGTCACGCTCATCTACATGCAAGTGGGGCTGTTGCAAATGGTTGTAACTTCCTCACTTGCTTACTTGTTTAAATTAACCATTCAGCCGCCCCCATTAGTTTGCGTTGCAGCGGGCTACTGATTAGCGTCGAATTATAAAAAAGGAGAAATCATGGCAAATCCCTACCGCGAACTTCTCACCACCCCCGGCGTCATGGGGTTAGTGATCGCGAGTTCCATTGCCCGTTTGCCACAGGCAATGATCGGCATCGGCATCATTACCATGTTGGTGCAGCAGACGGGTCTTTATTGGCTGGCTGGCTCGGTCGCCGCTACTTTTACCTTGGCGAATGCGCTTTTCGGCCCGCAAGTATCAAAACTCGTTGATCAACGGGGCCAGAGTCGGGTTCTGCCCTTTGTGACGGCCTTCAGCATTGGCATGTTGTTGGCGCTGATAATCGCTGTCTATCTGAGGGCTCGGGCCCCACTGCTTTTTATTCTTGCGGCATTGGCGGGCACGATGCCGAGCATGCCCGCGATGATAAGAGCACGCTGGACGCAGCTTTTCCGTGGCAAGCCGCAATTACACACGGCCTTCTCCCTGGACACGGTTCTAACTGAACTCGCCTTTATCATCGGCCCCCCACTTGCCATTGGTTTGAGCGTCAGCTTTTTCGCCGAAGCCGGGCCGCTTGTAGCCGTCTTGTTGCTGGTTGTCGGCGTGACGGCTTTTCTTATGCAGCGGCAGACAGAACCGAAGGTGGTCGTTGGCATTAAAAGGAGCGCAAGTTCAACCCTGCTTATCCCCGGCGTTCGTACCATCGTTCTGGCACTCCTGGCGATGGGTGTGATTGGCGGATCAATCGACGTGGCGGTTGTTGCCTTCGCCAACGCTCAAGGCTGGCCAGCGTCCGCCAGTTTCATCCTGGCAGCCTATGCTCTCGGCTCCATGATCGCGGGCCTGACGTTCGGCGCGCTAAGGATTTCCTTGCCGATTGAAAAGCAGTTCTTTATCGGGGTTCTGATAACAGCAGTCACAGCCGTGTTGCCCATTTTCTCACCGGACGTCTACATCCTTTCGGGGATGCTGTTTGTGGCAGGTGTGTCATTTGCGCCAACGATGGTCGTCGTCATGAATCTCGGTACGATCATTGTTCCACCGTCCAGGATCACCGAAGGACTGACATGGATGACAACAGGTATCAGCATCGGCGTAGCGCTCGGTGGAGTACTTTCGGGCCTGATCATCGATACTTATGGCGCACGAGCAGGGTTCGGTATAGCCATTGCCGCAGGGCTCATAATGGTGGCAATCGTGCTTATTGGCCTGCGCACCCTTGGTGCCGCGTCAGCGACGTATGCCGAGCCGATCTTCCAGTAATTGGCAATGTCCAGCTTGGACAAATGGATGCAGCACTGACAGGGGGTGATTCAACTCAGCTATGGCAATGAGTTTGCTACGCCTATTGTGAATTGGTTCATCACTCAGCCTGACGCAACCGCTTGTAAAGGGTATTGCGGCTAACCCCCAGCCGTCGGGCCAAGTGCGAGATATTCCCCCCTGCCGCCTGCAACTGCCGATTCAAATCCTCGGCATCATTCAAATCCACCGCCAACGGCTCCGGCGTTTCAACCGGCTCCATCTCCAGATCCACAAAAAAATCATCCGGCAAATGCTCTGGCCGCACCGGTTGTTCCTCGGCCATGGCCAGCGCTACCTGCATCACGCTGCTGACCTGTCTTAAATTCCCCGGCCACGGATGACGGCTGAACAACTCCAGTACCTCTCGACTCAGTCCGGCCCACTGGCTCGGTTCGCGGTGTTGCTCCCATAGGCGTTTGAATAGTGCTTCCTTGTCACTGCGTTCGCGCAGAGGCGGCAGTTCCAGGGTCAAACCACCAATCCGGTAATAAAGATCTTCACGAAACCGCCCCAACTGCACCTGTTCGCGCAACGAGCGGTTAGTTGCCGAAAAAATCCGTATATCCACCGGGAACAACTCGCTGCTGCCCACCGGTTGCACGCAACGCTCCTGCAACACTCGCAGCAGTCGAGCCTGAGTCGGCAACGGCATATCGCCGATTTCATCAAGGAAAAGGGTGCCTTTGTCGGCTTTGCGGATCAGCCCGATGCTGCCTTTCTGGTTGGCGCCGGTGAACGCGCCTTTTTCGTAGCCAAACAGCTCGGATTCCACCAGTTCGGCGGGGATCGCTGCACAGTTGACGGCAATGAACGGCTGTTTGCTGCGTGTACTGGCTTGGTGCAGGGCTTTGACGAAAACTTCCTTGCCGACCCCGGTTTCCCCGTGAATCAACAGCGGAATGTCTTTTTCAAGCAGGCGTTCGGCCTGACGTACGGCTTTTTCCACGCGGCTGTCGCCGAAGTGCAGGGTGTTGAGGCTGATCGCTTCGGGTGCCGGAACGACGGGCTCGGCGAACACTCTAGGCTGAATCGGCACTTGCTTCGGTCGTCTCAGCAGACACTGAAAGCGGTTGCGCCCGGAGGCTTGCAGGGCGAACGGCAGGCCGTCGGGCTGGTTCAGCAGTTCGAGCAACGAGACCTTGAACAGGCTCTCGATGCTGACCCGCGACAGGCTGATGCCCAATAGATTGTCGGCCCGGCGGTTGGCGGACAGCACCTGACCGGTCTCATCGAAGATCAGCAGGCCGGCCCATTGGCTGTCGAGGTTGTTCAACCCGGTGTTAAAGGTCAGTTGAAAATGCTGGCCATGGAACAGGTTGAGAATCAGCCGGTTTTCCACGGTCTGGCTCATCATCTTGACCATGCCCAGGGTGTGCGACGGCGGCAGGTAGCTGTCGCTGGACACATCCAGCACAGCGATCACTTTGCGCTCGGCATCGAAAATCGGCGCGGCGGAACCGGTCATGAAGCGGTTGGCCTTCAAAAAGTGTTCATCGTGCTCAATGTGCACGGCTTGCTCGCAGGCCAATGCGGTGCCGATGGCATTGGTGCCACTGCAACGCTCCATCCAGCTGGCGCCGGCGCTGAAACCACGGGTCAGGCTCGGGTCGATAAAGCGCTGGGTGCCCCATGACGTCAGGACCTGGCCTTGATTGTCGGCGAGCATGATCAGGCAGTTGGAATTGCTCAGGATGTTTTCGTAATACGGCAGCACTTCCTGGTGCGTGGTCTGCACCAGCGAATGTTGGCTCTCCAGCAATTGCGCGATGCCATCGGCCGGTAGTTGATCGAACGCCGGTGCGCTCTGATGGTTGAGGCCGAACGCGCGGCAGCGGGACCAGGAGTCCTGAATGACGGCGTCGTGGGAGAGCGGCGAGGCGGGTGCAGCCATGGCAGTCGATCTCTGAGCAAGCTTTTATTGTTTTTGTTATGGGTCAGGCTGCCAACGCGAACCCTTGTAGCAGCTGGCGAAGCCTGCGTCCGGCGACGCAGTCGTCGCAAACCCTGAATACGCGGTCATCCTGATAAACCGTGGCGCCTGATTTTACGACGACTGCGTCGCCGGACGCAGCCTCCGGCAGCTGCTACAGGGCCGTGTGCATTTCGGAATTCTTCGCAGTAAAACAGTGTGTAGAGTGTTGTTCACTATTGTTCATTGTCAACGACTGGGTTGTTCAGTTGTTCAATCAGGGTTGTTCATTTCTGTTCAGCAACGAAAGCACTCACTCCGTTCACTCAAAGATTTTCCAGCCAGATCAAAGGCTTGCAATTTTTGGCACGAAACTCGCTCTGTAGCTCCGGTCGCTTGACTCCAAATAATAAAAAAGGCCGAGCCATGTCATTAACCCTGGAGCACGTCAGCCGCACCGTCGAGGGCCAGACCTGGATCGACGATGCCTGCCTGAGTTTTGAACCCGGTTCCTTCAACGTCTTGCTCGGGCGCACGCTGTCCGGCAAAACCAGTCTGATGCGCCTGATGGCCGGTCTGGACAAGCCCGACAGCGGTCGCATCCTGATGAATGGCGTCGACGTCACCCAGCGTCCGGTGCGGCTGCGAAACGTGTCGATGGTCTATCAGCAGTTCATCAATTATCCGACCATGACCGTCTTCGAAAACATTGCCTCGCCGTTACGCCAGGGCGGTGTTTCCAACGAACTGATCCAGAGCAAAGTGCTGGAAACCGCGAAGATGCTGCGCATCGAGAAGTTCCTCCAGCGCCATCCCCTCGAACTCTCTGGCGGCCAGCAACAGCGCACGGCCATGGCTCGCGCGCTGGTCAAAGATGCCGAGCTGATTCTGTTCGACGAGCCGCTGGTCAACCTCGATTACAAGCTGCGCGAAGAACTGCGCCAGGAAATGCGCGAGCTGTTCAAGGCGCGGCACACCATCGCGATTTATGCGACCACCGAACCCAACGAAGCCCTGGCGCTGGGCGGCACCACGACCATTCTTCACGAGGGCCGGGTGATCCAGAGCGGCAAGTCGTCCGAGGTGTATCACCAGCCGCAAAGCGTACTCGCGGCAGAGCTGTTTTCCGAGCCGCCGATCAACCTGATGCCGGGGCGCATTGCCGGTAACGAAGTCAGCTTTGCCAATTTCGTGCACTTCCCGTTGAACGTGGATTTGCGGCCGGTGGGCGAGGGCGAGTTCCGCTTTGGCGTGCGGCCCAGCCACATCTCGCTGGTGCCCAGCAACGACGATGACCTGGAACTGGCAGTAACGGTCGAGGTCGCCGAGATCAGCGGTTCGGAAACTTTCCTGCATGTGCGCAATGAGCATTTTTTGCTGGTGCTGCACTTGCCCGGCGTTCACGAATACGACGTCGATGCGCCGATCCGCATTTATATCCCGACCCATAAACTGTTTGTTTTCGATGCGCAGGGGCGTTTGATCCAGGCGCCCGGCCGCCGTATTGCGAGGGTTGCCTGATGGCCGAAATCCGTTTGCAGAACCTCGCCCACAGCTACACCAAAACCCCGGCCGGACCCGAGGATTACGCGATCCGCGAAATGGACCACGTTTGGGAACAGGGCGGCGCCTATGCGTTGCTCGGGCCTTCGGGGTGTGGCAAGTCGACCTTGCTMAACATCATTTCCGGGTTGCTCAGCCCCTCTCAGGGGCATGTGTTGTTCGACGGCAAAGCGGTCAACAACCTCACGCCGGAGAAGCGCAACATCGCCCAGGTTTTTCAGTTCCCGGTGGTCTACGACACCATGACGGTGTTCGATAACCTGGCGTTTCCGCTGCGTAATCAGGGCATGGCCGAGGCGAGAATCCACACCAAGGTGCAAGAAATTGCCGAGGTGCTGGACCTGCAGCCGCTGTTGAGCAAAAAGGCCAGCAACCTTACCGCCGATGAAAAACAAAAGGTTTCCATGGGCCGTGGGCTGGTGCGCGATGACGTCTCGGCGATCCTGTTCGACGAACCGCTGACCGTGATCGACCCGCACCTGAAGTGGAAGCTGCGGCGCAAGCTCAAGCAGATCCATGAGCAGTTCAACATCACCATGGTTTACGTCACTCACGATCAGCTGGAGGCTTCGACCTTCGCTGACAAAATCGCCGTGATGTACGGCGGGCAGATCGTGCAGTTCGGTACGCCGCGAGAATTGTTCGAACGGCCGAGCCACACCTTTGTCGGCTATTTCATCGGCAGCCCGGGAATGAATCTGATCGAGGTCAAGCCGCAACCGGGTGGCGTGGGTTTCGCCTCGACGCACCTGCCGCTGTCTGAAGCTCAACAGAAACGCATCGCAGAATCCGAGTGGAAAACCCTCAAGGTCGGCATCCGGCCAGAGTTCGTGCATGTGTGGGAAGAACCCTTTGATGACGCGATGAAGGCTCAGGTCGTACACATCGAAGATCTCGGCACCTACAAGATCCTGACCCTGAACCTCGACGGTGCACCCTTGAAAGTGCGCCTGGCCGAAGACAAACCGGTGCCCGAAGGCACGGCGTACATCAGTTTCCCGGCGCAGTGGTTGATGGTGTATGCCGATGAATATCTGCTGCCAGCGCAAGCCAATAACGGAGTGCAGCCATGAACAAGGTGCAAAACAACAAGGCCTGGTGGCTGGTGTTGCCGGTGTTCCTGCTGGTGGCCTTCAGTGCGGTGATACCGATGATGACGGTGGTCAACTATTCGGTGCAGGACATCTTCGACCAGTCCAGCCGCTACTTCGTCGGTGCCGACTGGTACAGGCAAGTGCTGCTCGATCCGCGCCTGCATGACTCATTGTTGCGGCAGTTCATCTACTCCGGCTGCGTGCTGCTGATCGAAATCCCGCTGGGCATCGCCATCGCCCTGACGATGCCGACCAAGGGGCGCTGGTCGTCGCTGGTGCTGATCATTCTGGCGATTCCGTTGCTGATTCCATGGAACGTGGTCGGCACGATCTGGCAGATTTTTGGCCGCGCCGACATCGGCCTGCTGGGGGCAAGCCTCAAAGCCATGGGCATCAGCTACAACTATGCGGCGAACACCATGGACGCCTGGGTCACGGTGCTGGTGATGGACGTGTGGCACTGGACGTCGTTGGTGGCGTTGTTGTGCTTCTCCGGGTTGCGGGCCATTCCGGATGTGTATTACCAGGCGGCGCGGATTGATCGGGCCTCGGCCTGGGCGGTGTTCCGGCACATCCAGTTGCCCAAGCTGAAAAGCGTGTTGTTGATCGCGGTGATGCTGCGCTTCATGGACAGTTTCATGATTTACACCGAGCCGTTCGTGCTGACCGGTGGCGGCCCGGGGAATGCCACGACGTTCCTGAGTCAGACCCTGACCCAGATGGCGGTAGGGCAATTCGACCTGGGGCCGGCCGCGGCGTTTTCGCTGGTGTACTTCCTGATCATCCTGTTGGTGTCCTGGCTGTTCTACACCGCCATGACTCACTCTGACGCCAACCGCTGAGGCCCGCCATGAGCAAGCGTCTTACCCCTATGAAAAAAGTGATTCCACTGCTGATCTACATCCTGTTCCTGCTGGTGCCGATCTACTGGCTGCTGAACATGTCGTTCAAGAGCAACACCGAAATCCTCGGCGGCCTGACGTTGTTCCCCGCGGATTTCACCTTGCATAACTACAAGGTGATTTTCACTGATCCGGCCTGGTACACCGGTTACCTCAACTCGCTGTATTACGTGAGCCTGAACACAGTAATTGCCCTGAGCGTTGCACTGCCGGCGGCGTATGCGTTTTCACGCTATCGCTTCCTCGGCGACAAGCACCTGTTCTTCTGGCTGCTGACCAACCGCATGGCACCACCGGCGGTATTCCTGCTGCCGTTCTTCCAGCTGTATTCCTCGATCGGCCTGTTTGACACCCACATCGCGGTGGCCTTGGCTCACTGCCTGTTTAACGTGCCGTTGGCGGTGTGGATTCTTGAGGGTTTCATGTCTGGTGTTCCCAAGGAAATCGACGAAACGGCCTACATCGACGGCTATAGTTTTCCCAAGTTTTTCGTGAAGATTTTTATCCCGCTGATCGGTTCCGGCATCGGTGTCACGGCGTTTTTCTGCTTCATGTTTTCCTGGGTTGAATTGCTCTTGGCGCGAACGCTCACGTCGGTCAACGCCAAGCCGATTGCGGCGGTGATGACCCGCACGGTCTCGGCGTCCGGCATCGATTGGGGCGTGCTGGCGGCGGCGGGGGTGTTGACCATCCTGCCGGGCATGCTGGTGATCTGGTTTGTTCGCAACCACGTGGCCAAGGGCTTTGCCCTGGGTCGGGTATGAGGAACGGATGATGATGGAATGGATGAGTTGGACGGTCCCCACCGCAGTGTTCTTCATTGTCATTGGCCTGATTCTGGTGGGCATGACGACTTGGGAATTACGTTCGCCGAGCATTCTTCGGCGTGGTTTGTTGCCGATTGCCACCACCCGTGGCGATCGGCTGTTTATCGGTCTTCTCGGCAGCGCCTACCTGCATTTGCTGGTAATTGGCGTCACCGACTGGAGCATCTGGGTAGCGTCCGCGTTGTCCCTGGTGTGGCTGTTGGCTGTGATGCGTTGGGGCTAGTCGAATCGCTCGGCAATGGTGTCCCGAAACCCAAACAGGAGGTCTCTATGTTCGACAAAAACAATAAGCTGCGACATAGCATTTCATTGGCAGCCATGCTGGCACTCAGTGGGTTGAGCGCTTCGGCCTGGGCCGATGCCTATGTAGACGCTGCGAAAAAATGGATCGGCAGTGAGTTCAAGCCATCCACATTGACGGCCGATCAACAGCTGGAAGAGCTGAAGTGGTTCATCAAGGCGGCGGAGCCGTTTCGCGGGATGAATATCAAAGTGGTTTCKGAAACCATCGCCACCCACGAATACGAGTCCAAGGTCCTGGCCAAGGCCTTCACCGAGATCACCGGGATCAAGCTGACCCACGACCTGCTGCAGGAAGGCGATGTGGTGGAAAAGCTGCAGACGGTGATGCAGTCGGACAAGAGCATCTATGACGGCTGGGTCAACGACTCGGACCTCATCGGTACACACTTCCGCTACGGTAAGAC
>NZ_JBFUKU010000071.1:0-22668 GCF_056400685.1 Pseudomonas sp. P5_A12
GATCTACCCGGGGTTTCTTGTTCAAGCGGTGCAAAGCCGTTGATCAATAGCGTTGATACTTCGAGCCGAATTCAGGGCGGTTTTCAGCGACGTAAAGTGTGCTCGGCTGACTGTCTTTGTGATCGCTACCGACGGTGTTCATGTTCAGTGTGGCCGGTTGGCTGACTTTAACGGCAGCGACAACCTGGGAGGTGGCGTGCGGCGCAGCGATTGCGGATGTAGCGCCAAGAACCGACAGGGCGAAACCAAGACCGATGAGGCTTTTCATGATGTTGCTCCAGAGCGTGGGGAGAAGATGTCGCCACAGTAGTACTGGAACGTGGTGATGAAAAAACACCCTTGGGCATAGTCGTTATCGAGCGCGTTGATCCTTGTCGCTCCCACAGGGGATTTTCATTTTGGCGTAGATCCCGATTCTGCGCCGAGCAATTCCACCGGGTAAGAGAACACATAGCCCTCGCTGCGCACGGTCTTGATGTAGGTCGGCTCGCGTGAGTCGTCCAGCAAGCGTTGGCGCAAACGGCTCACCAGCAAATCGATGGAGCGGTCGAACAGGTCGGAATCGCGGCCTTGGGTCAGGTTGAGCAATTGGTCGCGGCTGAGCACCCGTTGCGGGTGATCGAGGAAGACGCGCAGCAAGCGGTATTCCGCGCCACTGAGGGCGACCATCGTGCCGTCTTCATCCAGCAAGTGGCGCGCCGTGGTGTCGAGGCGCCAGCGTCCGAAGCCGAGCAGTCGGCCCGTTTCGGAGATCAGCAGGTTCGGCGGCAGCATCCGCGTGCGTCGCAACACGGCGTTGATCCGCGCCAGCAACTCGCGGGCGGCGAAGGGTTTGGTCAGGTAATCGTCAGCGCCCATTTCCAGGCCGAGGATACGATCGGTTTCGTCGTTGCGGGCGGTGAGCATCAGGATCGGTGTGGCTTTGTGTTTGCCTGCGCGTAATTCACGGCACAGCACCAGGCCGTCATCGCCGGGCATCATGAGGTCCAGCACGATCAGGTCCACCTGATTGGTTTCCAGAAAATGGCGCATCTGCCGGCCGTCGGCAACCACGGTGGTGCGCAGGCCATTTTTCTTCAGGTAATTGCCCACCAGCTCGCGGATCTCGCGGTCGTCATCGACGATCAGGATGTGATTCACATGCTCCATTGCTCAACCCTCTTGTTTTTCGCGCGGTGTGCATTGCGGGCCGGTTCGGGGATTTGTATCGCACTGTATCAGGCGTCCTGTTTGACACCTTACGCCTTAATAACGCGGTTTTGACGACACATGGCAGATACCTGCGGGCGATTAAATGGCTTCCATCGAGACAAGACGACTTGCCTCATACCCACCGCCCATCACAACCCCGAGGTATTCACCATGAACTGGAACACACTCATTGCCGCCAGCTTCTTCGCCGTCCTGAACGTTGCCGCGTTTTCCGCCCATGCGGATGTTCAAACCACGTCTGCTCACGGCGCTCATCTGGATATCAAGCAAGTGATTTCCATCGAAGATTCCGGCAGCGGTTGCGGCATTGTCAATGCTCGCCTGAACTACCTGGATTCCAGCGGCACGCACAAAGTGCTGGATTACAGCAAGGTCGGCGAATGCGCCAATCAGGGCGGTTGATCCATCCACTACGTCGTTGAAAACCCCAGCCAACTGACTTGTAGGGATATCACCATGAAGATGAATGTGTTGAGCCGTAAAACCGCATCAAGCCGCCGCTTCATGGCGCCGACGATGCTCGCTTTCGCGCTGATGCARTTCGGTGCCCTCGGCGCTGCCACTGCGCAAGCCGCCACCACGACCACAGAACCGGTGGTGGCCAGTGCGGATTCGTACACCCCGTTCGGTCCGCTGAAGCACGTCAAGGCCGGCTTGCTGGATGTGGCTTACGCCGAGGTCGGCCCGGCCGACGGTCCTGTGGTGATTCTTCTGCACGGCTGGCCCTACGACATTCACAGTTATAGTGAAGTGGCGCCGCTGTTGGCGGCCAAGGGTTATCGGGTGTTGATCCCCTATGCGCGGGGTTACGGCGACACGCATTTCCTGTCTGACAAGACCCTGCGCAACGGCCAACCCGCCGCGCTGGCCAGTGACGTCATCGATTTAATGGATGCGCTGAAGATCAAACAGGCCGTGCTCGGCGGCTATGACTGGGGCGCGCGTTCGGCGGACATCGTCTCGGCGCTGTGGCCGGAGCGGGTCAAGGCGTTGGTGTCGGTGAGTGGTTACCTGATCGGTAACCAGGCCGCGGGCAAGAACCCGTTACCGCCCAAGGCCGAGTTGCAGTGGTGGTATCAGTTCTATTTCGCGACCGAGCGCGGCCAGGCCGGCTACGAAAAAAACCGTCATGACTTCGCCAAGTTGATCTGGCAGCTGGYGTCGCCGAAATGGGCCTTCGATGACGCGACCTATGACCGCAGCGCGGCCGCCCTGGACAACCCGGACCATGTTGCGATCACGATCTTCAACTACCGCTGGCGGTTGGGCATGGTTTCAGGTGAACCGCAATACGAGGCGCTTGAACAACAGCTGGCCAAGGCACCGTCGATCACGGTGCCGACCATCACGATGGAAGGCGACGCCAACGGCGCACCGCACCCGGCGGCGGAGGATTACGCCAAGCGCTTTACCGGCAAGTATGAGTACCGACTGGTGAATGGCGGCATTGGCCATAACCTGCCGCAGGAAGACCCGCAGGCGTTTGCCAAGGCGATCATTGACGCCGATCACCTGTAACGAACACTAACGACTGTGGGAGCGAGCCGCCCGGAGCAGGCTCGCTCCCACAGGGTTTTATAGTGGTCGTAAGGTCGAGGTTATGCAACAACCTGATAACACGGCACATACGCCGCGCCACCCGGCAGTTTCATCCGGTGYTGGGCGACGAAGGCTTTGAGCAGCTCATCCAGCGGATGCATGATCGCGGCATCGCCACGGATCTGGTAAGGCCCGTGCTGTTCGATCAGGCGGATGCCCTTGTCCTTGACGTTGCCGGCGACAATGCCGGAGAACGCGCGGCGCAGGTTGGCGGCCAGTTCGTGGGCTGGCAGGGCCTGGCTCAGTTTGAGGTTGGCCATGTTTTCGTGGGTCGGGTCGAACGGGCGCTGGAAGCCTTCGTCGATCTTCAGCAGCCAGTTGAAGTGAAACGCGTCATTGCGCTCGCGGCGGAACTGTTTGACCGCTTTAAGCCCCTGAGTCATCTGCCGTGCGACTTCCGCCGGGTCGTCGATGATGATCTCGTAATGTTTCTTCGCGGCGTCACCCAGCGTGGCGCCGACGAACGCGTCCAGTTGTTGCAGGTACGGGGCGGCATGTTTAGGCCCGGTGAGGACGACCGGGAAGGGCAGGCCTTGGTTCTCCGGGTGCATCAGGATACCGAGCAGGTACAGGAACTCTTCGGCCGTGCCCGCGCCGCCCGGGAAAATGATGATGCCGTGGCCGACGCGCACGAACGCTTCCAGACGCTTTTCGATGTCCGGCAGAATCACCAGCTCATTGACGATCGGGTTGGGTGCTTCGGCGGCGATGATGCCCGGTTCGGTCAATCCAAGGTATCGACCGCCGTGGATACGCTGTTTGGCGTGGGCGATGGTCGCGCCTTTCATCGGGCCTTTCATCACGCCAGGGCCGCAACCGGTGCAGATGTCGAGGCTGCGCAGGCCCAATTCGTGGCCGACTTTCTTGGTGTATTTGTATTCTTCGGTGTTGATCGAGTGGCCGCCCCAGCAGACCACGATCTTCGGCTCGACGCCGGGACGCAGGGTGCGGGCGTTGCGCAGCAGGTGGAACACGTAGTCGCTGATGCCTTGGGAGGTACTCAGGTCGATGCGCTGGCTGTCGAGTTCGTTTTCGGTGTAGACGATGTCACGCAAGGCGCTGAACAGCATCTCGCGGGTGCTGGCGATCATTTCCCCGTCAACAAATGCGTCGGCCGGGGCGTTCAGCAGCTCCAGGCGTACGCCGCGATCTTGCTGGTGGATGCGGATTTCAAAATCTTTGTAGGCTTCAAGGATGGTTTTGGCGTTGTCGACATGGGCGCCGGTGTTGAGGATGGCCAGGGCGCATTGGCGGAAGATGTCGTAGGTGCTGCCGGAACCGGCTTCGCTCAGTTGTTGGACTTCGCGTTGAGAAAGGGTTTCCAGGCTGCCTTTAGGGCTGACCGAGGCATTGATTACTTGTCGTTGGGTCATTCAATGATCCTTAAAACGATGTCACTCACCGAGCCGCGCGAATGGCATCCGAATAGAGTGTATCCATGGATGAAGATGGCACGAACTGCGCTGTACCGCCATGTCCCCCGTTTGATGATGAAAAGATGAAAAGGAGCCCCAGCATAGCTAAATCCCTCGCAGAGGCGATAATGCCTGGCCATCTTTTTTGCTCATGCCCCAAGGAACCCTGCCGCGATGTTCGAAATCCAGCCGAAGAATGCCCAAGCCTATCGACAGCAGACGCGCCGCAGTACGCTGATTATTGCCTTGATTTTTCTAGCGTTGGCCATGGTGCTGTCCACCGTGGCGGTGGCGTTGTTCGGTGAGCCCGGCGGCGACAACCTGCGGTTTAACGTCGGCGGTGTGTTTATCGCGGTGCTGCTGATGGTCGCGCTGATGCGCGGCAAGTTCTGGAACCAGCCGTGGATGGCGGCCGCAGTGTACGGCTGGCGGCTCAAGCGCAGTCTGATGAGCGTCACCAACATCATGCATCAGGTCACCGCAGGGGTGGAGGCGGGAGATCCGGTGGCGATGAAGCTGCTGCGTTTTTACCACCTGGGCTTGAACCAGATGCACGAACTGGACGCTAACTCCAGCGACCACAGCCAGTTGATCCGCGAAATGGATCAGCACAAGGCGCGGATGGATGCGCTGGGCATCGACACCTATCAAGCCCGTCTGGATCCGGCCTGGCTTGAGGCGCTGAAACAGTCGTCGAAGTAAGACTTCAGGGCGGATTCCTCACACAATCCCTTCACGAAGCATGCAAATCGCCTATCTTGTTACTGGTACGGCATTCAAAGGGCGAACAGTAGAAGTCGCCCTGTCATAACGAGTCAGCGAACGTCATGGGGGCATTCGTCCATTAAAGATCCCATTGAAAGCACCGGTACTACCGCGCCGAGGAAGACCAGCCTGCGCGCGTCGAGGCTCAAGGTCCGTTACGCGGTAGCTCTGCTCGTGGCGGTGTGCCTGTCGATGACGGCGATTGCGATTTGGGAAGCCTGGAATTCTCGCCAATACCACTTGCATGACAAAGAAGTGGCGATGTCCAACTTGGCGCAAACCCTCGCGTCGCAAGCGCAAGCGTCGATAAAACAGGCCGATACGCTGCTGTTTGCCCTCGTGGACCGTGTCGAAAACGAGGGCGTCGGTGCGCAACAACTGCCCAGGTTGCAACGTTTGCTCAGCGCTGAACGCAGCGAACTTAAGCAACTGCATGGCTTGTTCGTCTTTGACGAAGCGGGGCGCTGGATTGCCAACTCCAATGGCGCCGATGTGCCTGACTCGAACAATTCCGACCGTGAGTATTTCATCTTTCATCGAGACCATCCCGACCGCGGCCCGCATATCGGTCGGTCGATTAAAAGTCGTTCGAGCGGTGAATGGATCATGACCGTGTCACGCCGGATCAATCATCCGGATGGTCGATTTGCCGGTGTGGCGCTGGCAACGATCTATCTCAGTCATTTCCTTGAGCTTTATGACAGTATCGATATGGGTCGCAACGGGGCGATCAACCTGGTCAACGATGAAGCCAGAATTGTTGTCCGCAGACCCTTCAACGAGGCTGAAATTGGCACTACGGTTGCCAACGCGCCGCTGTTTACTCAACTGTTGTCCGAAGGTGATTCCGGTACGGCCACGATCAGGTCCTTTGTCGATGGTGTGGAGCGAGTGGTGGGGTTTCGGCGGGTCAACGGGTATCCGCTGATCATCTTTACCGCGCTGGATAAGGAGGAAGTCCTGGCCGGCTGGCGCAAAGCGACGGCATTGAGTGCAGGAATCGTGTTATCGCTGCTGCTGTTTCTGGGCGGGCTCGGTTACCGCCTCATTCATGTCATGAAGCAGCAACATTACGTCCAGCGTGTGTTGCTCGATGGCCAGGAAAAACTCATTGAGGTCAATAGCAGCCTGGAAATGCTGGCCCTTGAGGACGCCTTGACCGGTCTGTCCAACCGTCGTCAGCTCGATGTGTTTATCCTCGCGGAAATGGGCCGCGCACGGCGCACGCAGACCGACCTCGCCATACTGATGATCGATGTCGATTACTTCAAACGCTTCAATGATCGCTATGGTCATGTGGCCGGCGATGAGTGTTTGCGCCGGGTCAGCGCGATCATCAAGGACAACATCAAGCGGCCCGGTGACCTCGCCGCCCGATATGGCGGCGAAGAGTTCACGGTGGTGCTGCCTGGAGCGGACGCTGCGGGCGCCTTTCTGGTCGCCGAAAACATCCGCAGCGCGCTTATGCAAGCGGGCATTGAGAACTGCGAAAGCCCGGAGGGCAGATTGACGGTCAGTATCGGTGTTTGCGCCTACAATCCTGCCTCGCAGGACCAGCCCGAGGAGCTGTTCAGCGCGGCGGACAAGGCGCTGTACGTGGCCAAGGCCGGCGGGCGGAACATGAGTGTCACGGCTAACTGAGTTCAGATAAACCGGTCGATGCCCTGAACCAGCTGGGTGGACAGGTACGATTGCTTGAGTTTTTCCAGCCACCAGCCCAATGCACGACCATCATGATCGCCACGCCAGCCGGCATACAGAATGTTCGGTTCGCGCGGGTCGGCCATCTGTTTTTCGACCAGGTTGCCGTTTTTCAGTAACGAGCCTACCCGGTGTCGAGGTAGCCAGCCGACACCCAGGCCATCGCACTGAGCCAGGACTTTTGCGCGCATGGTCGGCACCGCGAGCACCGGTTGTCCGCCAGAGACGCCGTAGGTGCTGCCCTCCGTGACCCTTGAAGAGTCGGCCACGACAATCGCCCGGTGCTGCGCCACCATGGCCCTTGAAATCGGCTCTTTGGCCTTGGCCAGCGGGTGTTTGGGCGAAACCGCGAACACCCACTCCATTTCCCCCAATTGCATCCAGCGCAGGGTCGCAATCGCTGGCGGCTCGTTGGTGGCGCCGATGATCAAGTCCGCGCGGCCTTCACGCAGGGCTTCCCAGACGCCTTTGAGCACTTCTTGAGTAATGCGCAGAGGTACGCCGGATTCCAGCGCGTCGAACTCGTGGATCACTGGAATCAAGGCTTCGAATTCGAGCAATTCGTCGGTGACAATCCATAACCGGCTTTCCCAGCCGTTGGCCACTTGCTGCACTCGCTGGGTCAGCCGGGACACGTCCTGCATCAACCGCGCCGCTTCGTTCACCAGCAACTCGCCGGCCGGGGTGAGCTGCAAGCGGTATCGACGGCGGTCGAAGAGCAGCGCGTCGAAGCGTTCCTCCAGGTGCCGCGCGGCGTAGGACACGGTCGACGGCGCCTTGCCCAAGTGCGCGGCGGCCCGCGACAGGCTGCCGGTCTCGCGGATCGCCTGGAGCAGACTCAGATCTTCAATCGACAGCATGGACTCAATCCTTGGGGTTTGTTTCAGGTGGTCCGACGCAATTTCCACAGCCTGATCAGCTGAAGATAGACCAGCACGTTGATAGCGAGCACCACGCTGCCCAGCGCCAGTTGAATCGCCGGCGTCAGGCCGGCCGGGTAAATGACCGGCCAGACGTAGTGTTCGATAAAGCCGCCACCGTAGCCGTTTTGCCCGGCTGACTGACGCATGAGGTTTTCCCACTGGGTCAGCGGGCAGTACAGGTGCAAGACTTCAACCATCACTCCCCACACGGCGGTGGGCAGATGCGCCCAGATCAGCGGTCGCCATTTGAGCACCAGCAGCCCGCCGAACAGGACGAACAGAATGAACAACAGATGAAACAGCACCAGCCCGTCGGCGGCGATCCGGTAAAGCATGTCGCCTCCCTGATCGGTTATGCGAATCGCTCCATGGTACTCGGGCGTCGGCGACGGCTCTATGGTTTCAGGTGTTCAGCGAAAATCAGCGAACTCGGGGTGCATCCGGCCGTTGTATCGGGCTCGATAATCCCCGCGACTGCTGGCAAAGTCTCGGGTCTTTCATTGGTTGTAGGGCGTTATGTCGAATTTACTCATGCCGCGCAGTGCTTTTCTGCGTGGTGCTGCGGCGATCATGCCGCTGTCCCTGGCCACCGCGCCATGGGGCTTGCTGGCCGGGTCCATGGCCATCGAGGCGAACCTCACGCCGCTGCAAGGGCAGGGGCTGTCGAGCATCGTGTTTGCTGGCGCCGCGCAGTTGGTCGCCATCGGCATGCTCAAGGGCGGTGCCGGGATCTTTTCGATTTTGCTGACCACCATGTTGTTGACGTCACAGCATTTGCTTTATGGCATGAGCATGCGTTCGGTGATTTCGCCGTTGCCGGGGCGTTGGCGGGTAGGGCTGGGCTTTTTGCTCACCGACGAGCTGTTTGCCCTGACCAGTCAGCACGACAAACAGCAATTCAATCGCTGGTACGCGCTAGGGGTCGGGCTGACGTTTTACATCGCCTGGAACCTGTTCACCCTGGCAGGCATTGTGTTGGGCAGCAGCATTCCGGGGCTTGAGCATTTGGGCCTGGACTTCTCCATCGCCGCCACCTTCATCGCCTTGATCACGCCGGTGGTGCGCAATGTGCCCACCGTGGTGTGTGTGGCGGTGTCGTTGTTCTGTTCGGTGTTGTTCAGTTACTGGCAATGGGGCTCGGCGCTGGTGCTGTCCGGGTTGGCGGGCATGACTGCAGGCTTTATCTGCAACAAACTCTACAGGGAGCGCGCAGCATGATGGTATGGGCGGTGATTATCGGAATGGGCGTGCTGGTGTTCCTCAACCGCTACGTGTTTCTTGAACCCCGGTTGCCGGTACGCCTGAGCAGCAATGCCCGGCAATTCCTCGGTTTCGCCGTGCCGGGCATGTTGACCGCGATCTGCGGGCCGATTGTGTTCATGCCCGACAAACAGCTGAACTTGCAGTGGGACAACCCCTACCTGATCAGTTCGCTGGTGGCGGTGGGGCTGGTGCTTTACACCCGCAATACCTTGCTCAGCATGCTGCTGAGCATGGGGTTTTTCTTCTTGCTGCGTTGGTGGCTCTGAATCGAGTGCCGGAATTTGTTCTACGCTTAATAGGTCCCTTCACAGGAAGAGAGGTGCGCATGGCCAACGACCCCAAACGTCCGGATTTTGAAGATGAGGATGAACCCACGGAGGAAGAGATCAGGCGTCAGGAACGTTCGCGGCAGGACTGGAAACATGACGACAGCCGAGAGCTGTCTGACCGCGATGAAGAGCGTCCGTTGAAGCCCTGACCAACCCACGTATACGAAGAGCCCCGCTATCAAGCGGGGCTTTTCTTTGGGTGCTTGTCAAGCCGTAACGTGACCGGTAGCAGCTGGCGAAGCCTGCGTCCGGCTGCGTAGCAGTCGTGAAATCAGCCGATGCGGTCCACAATGTCTGCGTCAAATAAGCTTATTTATCAATGCGCTACCTTGGTTCCTGACATTACCAACGGCTTTGTCGACCCTGTACCACTCGAATATTTCGCTGGTTTCACCCTGTAAAAGCACTATCTGTTCGGCGCGCTCTTTTGGGGTGGCCGGGTCGAGCCATTCGCGTGCCAGTTCCGCGGATAAAACCACCGGTCGCCGATCATGAATGTCGAGCATGCCGCCTGCGCTGTCCGCCGTGATGATGACGAAGCCGTCGTCGCTGCGCGGCTCGTTGCTTGCACCGGGAAACTGGCCGATGGCTGCGCAGTAACTCGGGGCGCCGTCCCGTCGACGAATCAGCCAGGGCTGACGCGTCGAATCGCCGGCATCGACCCATTCAAACCAGTTGTCGATCGGCATAATCGCCCGGTGTGGCCAGATCGCCCGGAAGAACGGGCCATGAGCGACTTTTTCAACCCGCGCATTGATCGGCGCAGCGCGATCTTTCGCCCAGTGCGGGCGCCAGCCCCAGCGCACTGGATCGGCGTGCAACCCGTCAGGCTCAAGGTGCAACAGGGCGAGTTGGGTGGTGGGCGCCGCGTTGTAGCGGGCCAGGGGCTCGTCCCCGACGTGATTGATCATTGCGTCGGGGATGCTCAGCACGGCGACAAAATCGTGGATGCCACGGTACTGCGACAGTCGTCCACACATCGGCTGACCCTGCGGTAGAAAGCAGTGACGGGAATGTTCAGCTTAGTCTTCGGATCACGGGTCAGGGACATGCCCTTGAATAGCCGGTTTCTCCGGGATTTTGCATGGATAAACGTGCTGGAAAATGTGTTGGAGCCAGCAGACTGTCGAGTCACTGTTGTTGGGCCAACACGGGTTGTTCCCGGTCATGAGCTTATGCACAAATAGAATTTATGAATGTGCCTGTAAGAGCGTTAGGGTCTATTCAAATGACGTCCCTGGAGCCTCCGATGAACCTGTCTCGATTTGTGCGCGGTCTGTTGACCAGTGCACTGTTTACCGCCCCGATCACCTACGCTGCCGAACCCGTGGTCCTGCATGTCGGCGACCAGAATTACTACAACGTGCGCGCATCGGTGGAGGCGTCGGGCGCGTTGGAAGGCGCGTCTTATACCGTCGACTGGAAGCACTTCCAGGCCGCTGCGCCACTGGCCGAAGCGCTGAACACCGGCGCACTGGATGTGGGGTTTCTCGGGGATTCCGGCTTTCTGTTCCTGGCGGCCAAACAGGCGCCGGTGAAGCTGATCGGTGTGTCGCGGCAGAATCCGGACACCATTGCCTTGCTCGTGCCCAAGGACTCACCGGTCCACAGCATCGCCGATCTCAAGGGCAAGAAAGTCGCGTACTGGCCCGGCGCCTGGAGTCAGCAGTTGACCCTGCGCGCACTGGAGAAGGCCGACTTGCCGGAAAACTACGTCGACTTCATCAAACTGATGCCCATTGATGCCGCAGCGGCATTTCCTCAAGGCAGCATCGATGCGTTCCCAGTGTGGGAACCGTACATTTCCCAGCAAATTCTGTTCTCCGGTGCGCGTCCGATTCTCACCGCTAAAAACCTGATGCCCGGCCTTAGCGCCATCGCCGCCTCGACACCGGCCATCGACAGCAAGCGCGAAGCCATCGCCGATTTCCTGGTGCGCCTGAAAAAAGCCCGGGCCTGGGTCGACAGTCATACCGACGAATACGCGGACCTGTGGGCGAAGAAAGCCAATCTCGATCAGAACGTGTCGCGCCATTGGTTGCGTCAGGCGCACATGACCGTCGGCCCGGTGGATCAGCAAGCGGCGACGGATTTGCAGAGCACGGCGGACTTCCTGTTCAAGGTCAAGGCACTGCCGACGGAGCTGGCAACCGCACCGATCATCGACCATTCGTTCCAGCAAGCCCTGGCGCAGTAAGCGAGGAGGGTGGGCGGCGGAACCAAACACTGTGTACCCTGATCCAACCTCGGCCCGCGAAACTGGCGGGCCGGCGAAGGATGAACGGGCGAAGGACTTTTGCCATTTGATGAGTTGACCGTCACGGTCTGATCCAAGGCAAAACATGAAACAGTTGTACAAAGCGTTCTGCGCACTCGCCATCGCCGTCGGGCTGGCAGGCTGCATCGCCGCACCCATTGAACTGACCCCGCAGACGGAACAACGTCTACAGGCGCACGCACCGATTCGTTTTCTGCTGACCTACGACGATGGCCCCAGCGCTTCGAGCTTCTGGAACCCCACCGCGACCGTGCTCGACAGCTTGAAGGACAACCCGCTTCAGCCGAACATCAAAGCGGTGTTTTTCGTGCAGACCGGCGCGCCGCGGGCCGGCGACAGTGATATCGGGCGCGAGCTCATGCATCGCGAACATGCAGAAGGGCAGGTGCTGGGATTTCACACGGCCACCCACTGGCACACCAATCACCGCTCGCTGAGTCCGCAAGAGCTGGAACAGGCGCTGAGCAAAGGCAGTGCAGATATCGCGGCCATCACCGGTGCGCCGCCGACCCTGGTTCGCCCGCCATTCTGGAACTACGACAAACGCGTCTTCGCCGCCTATCAGCAGCACGGCATGCATGTGTTGCTGACCGATTTGAGCGCCAATGACGGCAAAATCTGGGGCTTCAACGCCAGCCCCCGGCGTCGGTCTCATATGCTGCGTTCAATATCTGAAGTGCGTGAGCGCATCGCGCTGGGCGAGTTACCAACCGTGGATGGGGTGATTCCGGTGGTGGTGACCTTCCACGACCTCAATCGCTACACCGCCCGGCACACCCGGGAGTATCTGCAAATCCTCATCGACAGCGCCAAGGCCAGCGGCGTGCCACTGGCGCAAAAACCGTTTTACGACGATCACGATGCGGTGCTGCGCGCGGCGATGGCGCGCACCGTCAAGGACAGTTCACAGCCAGTGGAACTGCCGGGATTCTGGAACTGGTTCTGGGACAAAAACTCCCATTAAAACCTCGCCTGCGGTTGCAGCTCTTCGATCACCCTCAAACAATGATTCAACCCCGGCGAGACATCGCCCACCCGCCGACTGAGAATGATCGGCGAGGTGGCGTTGTCTTCCAGCAATGGAGTAAAGCCAATGTCGTCGCGGTGCAGCAGCTGCACCGAGGCCGGCACCAGCGTGACACCGATACCGGCCCCCACCAGGCCGATGGCTGTTTGCAATTCGTTGGTCCATTGCGCCACTTGGATGCTCACGCCATAGGACTCGAACAGCGCAATGACATGGTCGGCATAGCTGGGGCGCGGATTGCCGGGGTACAGCACAAAGGGCTCCTTCGCCAGTTCGCGCAGGCTGATCGGCCCGGCCAGCAAGGGATGGCCGGCGGGCAGGGCGGCGACCAGCCGGTCTTCGGTGAGCACCGTTTGAATGATCGCCGGGTCGTCGATGCGAATTCGCCCGAAGCCGATATCGATTCGCCCGGCCTTGAGTGCTTGCACTTGTTGCAGCGTGGTCATTTCCGACAGCCCCAACTCAAGCTCCAGCGGCTCGCCGCTGCGCAGACGGCGGATCAGCTCCGGCAGCACTCCGTACAGGGTCGAAGGCGCGAAGCCGATGCCCAGCCAAGTCTTTTCCCCTAAACCGATCCGCCGCGTGTTGTCGCAGACCTTGTTCAGTTGTTCGAGCAGGGCGGTGGAGTGTTCATGGAAAAACCGCCCGGCCTCCGTCAGCTTCAGCGGCCGGCCACGCTCCAGCAGCARGACCCCGAGTTCGTCTTCCAGTTGCTGAATCTGCCGACTCAGGGGCGGTTGGGCGATGTGCAGCAGCTCGGCGGCGCGGGTGAAATTCAGGGTTTGAGCCAACACCTGAAAATACCGCAGGTGACGCAGTTCCATGGGGCCTCCGGACGTCAGTCGTTTGCATACCTTAAAGGTATCAAGTCAGACCAATTCTATATTGGCATCGCAAAAAAAGCCGTACGAGAATCGGTTCCAGAACTTTAAGAACCTGACGGGTATCGACATGCGTGCAACAGCCATTGAATCGATCGAGACGATCATCGTCGATCTGCCGACCATCCGCCCGCACAAGCTGGCGATGCACACCATGCAGAACCAGACCCTGGTGATCATCCGTGTGCGCTGCGCCGATGGCATCGAAGGGATCGGTGAATCCACCACCATCGGTGGCCTGGCCTATGGCAACGAAAGTCCGGACAGCATCAAGACCAACATCGACACACACTTTGCGCCCCTGCTGATCGGCCAGGACAGCGGCAACGTGAATGCCGCCATGTTGCGCCTGGAACGCAGCATTCGCGGCAATACCTTTGCCAAATCCGGGATCGAAACCGCGCTGCTCGACGCCCAGGGCAAGCGCCTCGGCCTGCCGGTCAGCGAGTTGCTGGGCGGGCGTGTCCGTGATGCCTTGCCGGTGGCCTGGACCCTGGCCAGCGGCGACACCGACAAAGACATCGCCGAAGCGGAAAAAATGCTCGAGCTGCGCCGCCATCGGATCTTCAAGCTGAAAATCGGTGCCGGTGAAGTCAACCGCGACCTGGCCCACGTCATTGCGATCAAAAAAGCCCTGGGCGACCGCGCCAGCGTGCGGGTTGATGTCAATCAGGCCTGGGACGAAGCGGTCGCGTTGCGCGCTTGCCGGATCCTCGGCACCAACGGCATCGATCTGATTGAACAGCCGATCTCGCGCAACAACCGGGCAGGTATGGCACGTCTGAATGCGATGAGCCCGGCGCCAATCATGGCCGACGAGTCCATCGAATGCGTGGAAGACGCCTTCAATCTGGCGCGCGAAGGCGCTGCGTCGGTGTTTGCCTTGAAGATTGCCAAGAACGGCGGCCCACGTGCCGTGTTGCGAACTGCCGCGATTGCCGAAGCAGCCGGCATCGCCCTGTACGGCGGCACCATGCTGGAAGGTGGCCTCGGCACCATGGCCTCGGCCCATGCTTTTATCACCCTGAATAAACTGGCCTGGGACACCGAACTGTTCGGTCCCTTGCTGCTGACCGAAGACATTCTCAGCGAGCCGCTGGTTTATCGCGATTTCGAGTTGCATGTCCCGCAAACACCGGGCCTGGGCCTGACCCTGGACGAAGAACGCCTGGCGTTTTTCCGTCGCGACAAAACATCCACTTCCGTTCATCAAGCCTGAGGAGAGATCATGCTATTCCACGTAAAAATGACCGTGAATCTACCGGTCGACATGAATCCGGAAGCTGCGGCCAAACTCAAGGCTGATGAAAAAGCCCTGGCCCAACGCCTGCAGGAACAAGGCAAGTGGCGCCACCTGTGGCGCATCGCCGGGCACTATGCCAACTACAGCGTATTTGATGTCGACAGCGTTCAAGAATTGCACGACCTGCTGATGCAATTGCCGCTGTTTCCGTACATGGCGATCGAGATCGACGCAATGTGCCGGCATCCGTCTTCCATCCGCGAGGATGACCGCTGAACCCAGCCTGTTCAGTTCGCTACGCAAATAATTACAAGATGAGGAACCCAACAAAATGAACGTCAAGATTTCCCACACTGCCGAAGTCCAGAAGTTTCTCGAAGAGGCCAGCGGCCTGCACAACGATGTCGGCAATCCGCGGGCCAAGGCCCTGATCTACCGCATCCTGCGTGATTCGGTAAACATCATCGAAGACCTCGCCGTGACCCCGGAAGAGTTCTGGAAAGCCGTTAACTACCTCAACGTACTGGGCGCGCGTCAGGAGGCTGGGCTGATCGTCGCCGGGCTGGGTCTGGAGCATTACCTCGACCTGCTGATGGATGCGGAAGACGAGCAGGCCGGCAAATCCGGCGGCACGCCACGCACCATCGAAGGCCCGCTGTACGTGGCCGGTGCGCCGATGTCCGAAGGCGAAGCGCGTCTCGATGATGGCCTCGATCCGGGTGTGACGCTGTTCATGCAAGGTCGCGTATTCAACACCGCCGGCGAACCGCTGGCCGGTGCCGTGGTAGACGTGTGGCACGCCAACACCGGCGGTACTTACTCGTACTTCGATACCACGCAATCGGAATTCAACCTGCGTCGCCGGATCGTGACCGATGCTGAAGGTCGCTATCGTTTCCGCAGCATCGTGCCGTCGGGTTATGGCTGCCCACCGGACGGTCCGACCCAGCAACTGCTCGATCAACTGGGCCGTCATGGCCAGCGTCCGGCGCACGTTCACTTCTTTATCTCGGCGCCGGATCATCGTCACCTGACCACCCAGATCAACCTCGATGGCGAAAAATACCTGCACGACGATTTCGCCTACGCCACCCGTGATGAGTTGATCGCCAAGATCACCTTCAGCGACGATCAACAACGCGCAGCGGCGTATGGTGTCAGCGGCCGGTTTGCCGAAATCGAATTTGATTTCACCTTGCAGTCCACCGCGCAACCTGAAGAACAGCAACGTCACGAACGGGTTCGTGCGCTGGAGGATTGATAGCGCGAAACGAACTATCCCTGTGGGAGCGAGCCTGCTCGCGAAAGCGGAGTGTCAGTCAACGTCGATGTTGAAGCTGACTCCCCCTTCGCGAGCAGGCTCGCTCCCACAAGGGGTTTCGGTTAACCGACCGACAGTACTTGGTCTGCTGACACAACGTTATACGCACTGTTCTAGAATGGAACTGACACCGCCGATAACAACAATGAGAGTGACCCGATGATGCACGCGCAACTGTTGAGTCAGCGCAGCAGAGTATTCGACCATGCCGACCCTTATGCGGTATCGGGTTACGTCAATCAGCATGTCGGCAACCATTGCATCCTGATGCCCAAGGTCGGTCGACCCCTGGCCAGCCTAGATCACCGCAAATTCGCCAGTCTGGACTTGTGCCGCATCAGCTACGGCGCCAGCGTGCGCGTGACGTCGGGCGCGCTCGACAGTATCTATCACCTGCAAGTGCTGCTGCGGGGCAACTGCCTGGCGCGTGGGCGGGGTCAGGAGCATTACTTCGCGCCGGGTGAGTTGCTGCTGATCAACCCCGATGAACCGGTCGATCTGACCTATTCCGACGATTGCGAAAAATTCATCCTCAAAGTCCCTACTCGGCTGTTTGAGTCCGTGTGCGATGAACAGCGCTGGCGCTATCCGGGGCAGGGCGTGCGGTTTTTGGAGAACCGTTACCAGCTCGATGAGCTGGAAGGCTTCGTCAGCTTGCTGGCGATGATTTGCCAGGAAGCCGAAGCCACCGAGCAGATCCCCCGCGTGCAGGAACACTACGCGCAGATCATCGTCAGCAAGATGCTCAGCCTGATGAAAACCAACGTTATCCGCAGCAGCCTTGGGTCGCCCACGTTCGAGGTGATTGCCGATTACATTGCACGCAACCTCAAGCACGATATCGACAGCGAAGAGCTGGCACGGCAGGCGCAGATGAGTCTGCGTTCGCTGTACGGGTTGTTCGAACGCAACGCGGGAACCTCACCGCAACACTACATCCGGCAGAAAAAGCTCGAGCGCATCAACCTGTGCTTGAGCGACCCGACGTGCAACGTGCGCAACGTCACGGAAGTGGCCATGGATTATGGCTTCCTGCACTTGGGACGCTTCTCCGACAACTACCGCAAACAGTTCGGCGAATTGCCTTCCGACACCCTCAAACGCCGGCACTGACCCGCCACCCAACCCTGTAGCAGCTGTCGAGCCTGCGAGGCTGCGTTCGAGGGTGCAGGACTCGCCAAGGAATAATGCGGTTCGCCTGCAATACCGAGTGAACCCTTTTGCGAGCGCTTCGCACTCGAACGCAGCCTCGCAGGCTCGACAGCTGCTACACGCAGCCTCGCGCCTGACTGTTGCAGTAAACGGATACAGGTCTGCACCCAGCGGATAGTCCGCCTCATCCCTCCGTCCTAGCATGGCCCTGCCTGAATAAAAACAATGGAGGCGGCGGCCATGTCCCTGCGACCCGAATACCTTCACTCCCTGCTTGAAGATGACAAAGAAACCGGCATCTACCGCTGCAAGCGCGAGATGTTCACCGACCCACGGTTGTTCGATCTGGAGATGCAACACATCTTCGAAGGCAACTGGCTGTACCTGGCCCACGAAAGCCAGATCCCCAACGTCAACGATTTCTACACCACCACCATGGGGCGCCAGTCGATCTTCATCGCGCGCAACAAGGAGGGTGTGCTCAATGCCTTCCTCAATGCCTGCAGCCATCGCGGCGCGACGCTGTGCCGACACAAGACCGGCAACAAAAGCTCCTACACCTGCCCGTTCCACGGCTGGACCTTCAACAACTCCGGCAAACTGCTCAAGGTCAAGGATCCCGCAGCGGCCGGCTATCCGGCGAGCTTCAACTGCGAAGGCTCCCACGACCTGACTAAAGTCGCTCGCTTCGAGTCCTATCGCGGCTTCCTGTTCGGCAGCCTCAAGGCCGATGTGGTGCCTTTGGTTGAGCACCTCGGCGAGTCGGCGAAAATCATCGACATGATCGTCGACCAGTCCGCCGATGGCCTGGAAGTGTTGCGCGGGTCTTCGAGCTACATCTACGAAGGCAACTGGAAACTCACCGCCGAAAACGGTGCCGACGGTTACCACGTCAGTTCGGTGCACTGGAACTACGCGGCGACGCAAAACCAGCGCAAACAGCGTGAGGCCGGCGACAGCAATCCGACCATGAGCGCTGGCACCTGGGCCAAGCAGGGCGGTGGTTTCTATTCCTTCGACAAGGGCCACATGTTGCTCTGGACGCGTTGGTCCAACCCCGAAGACCGTCCGCTGTATGAGCGTCGCGATGAATTGGCCCGAGACTTTGGCCAGGCCCGCGCCGACTGGATGATCGAGAACTCGCGCAACCTGTGCCTGTACCCGAATGTGTACCTGATGGATCAGTTCAGCTCGCAGATCCGCATCGCCCGGCCGATCTCGGTCAACCGCACGGAAATCACCATTTACTGCATCGCCCCCAAAGGCGAAAGCGACCACGCCCGKTCCMGCCGSATYCGCCAGTACGARGAYTTYTTCAACGTCAGCGGCATGGCCACCCCGGACGATCTGGAAGAGTTTCGCTCGTGCCAGACCAGCTATCAGGGCAGCGTCACCACCTGGAATGACATGTCCCGGGGTGCCGAGCACTGGATCGAAGGCGCTGATGAGGCGGCCAAAGAGATCGACCTGCATCCGCTGCTCAGCGGCGTGCGCACCGAGGACGAAGGCCTGTTTGTGTTGCAACACAAGTATTGGCAACAGACGATGCTCAAGGCTCTGGCCGCCGAGCAGTACGAATTGATTGCGGTGGAGGCCGTGCAATGACCATCACCTATGAGGCCGTACGCGATTTTCTGTACCGCGAAGCACGCTACCTCGACGACAAGCAATGGGACGACTGGCTGGAACTGTACGCCGCCGATGCGTCCTTCTGGATGCCATCCTGGGACGACAACGATGAGTTGACCGAAGACCCCCAGCGCGAGATCTCGCTGATCTGGTACGGCAACCGCACGGGCCTGGAAGACCGCATCTTCCGTATCAAGACTGAGCGCTCCAGCGCGAGCATTCCGGACACCCGGACTTCGCACAACCTCAGCAACATCGAGTTGCTCGAGCAGGCGGACGGCCTGTGCAAGGTGCGCTTCAACTGGCACACCCTGAGCTTTCGCTACAAGACCGTCGACAGCTATTTCGGCAGCAGCTTCTACACCCTCGATGTGCGCGGCGACAACCCGCTGATCAAGGCCAAGAAAGTGATCCTGAAGAACGATTACGTTCGCCAGGTCATTGATGTCTACCACTTGTGAGGCGGCCGTCATGACGCATTCCATTGCATTCAATTTTGAAGACGGTGTCACCCGGTTCATCGACGCCAATGCCGGCGAAACCGTGGCCGATGCGGCGTACCGCCAGGGCATCAACATTCCGCTGGATTGCCGCGACGGCGCGTGCGGCACCTGCAAATGTTTTGCCGAGGCCGGTCGTTATGACTTGGGCGAGGAGTACATCGAAGACGCGCTCAGCGCCGAAGAAGCCGAGCAGGGGTTTGTCCTGACCTGTCAGATGCGCGCCCAGAGTGATTGCGTGGTGCGAGTGCCGGCGTCCTCCGACGTTTGCCGTACACGCCAGGCGAGTTACGACGCGACAATCAGTGCTGTGCGGCAACTGTCCGACAGCACCATCGCGCTGTCGATCAAGGGCGAGGCGCTGAACACCCTGGCGTTCCTGCCGGGGCAATACGTCAACCTCGGGGTTCCGGGCAGTGAGCAGACCCGCGCCTATTCGTTTAGCTCGTTGCAGCGTGACGGCGAGGTCAGCTTCCTGATTCGCAACGTGCCTGGCGGCCTGATGAGCAGTTTCCTCACCAGCATGGCCAAGGCGGGCGACCGCATGAACCTGGCCGGTCCGTTGGGCAGCTTTTATCTGCGCGACATTCGCCGTCCGTTGTTGCTACTGGCTGGTGGCACGGGACTGGCACCGTTCACGGCAATGCTGGAAAAAATCGCCGAGCAGGGCAGCGAACATCCGCTGCATTTGATCTACGGCGTGACCAACGATTTTGATCTGGTGGAGCTTGATCGGCTAGAAGCCTTCGCCGCACGCATCCCGAATTTCAGCTTCAGTGCCTGCGTGGCCAGCCCCGACAGTCAGCATCCGCTCAAGGGCTACGTGACTCAGCACATCGAGCCCCGGCACTTGAATGAAGGCGATGTCGACGTCTACCTGTGCGGCCCGCCGCCGATGGTCGAGGCAGTCAGTCAGTTCATTCGCGAGCAAGGCGTCAAGCCTGCGAATTTTTACTACGAGAAATTTGCCGCCAGCGCGGCTTGAGGTCTCCATGAACAGATTCCACGAAAAAGTCGCGCTGATTACCGGAGCGGCGCAAGGCATCGGGCGGCGGGTGGCCGAACGCATGGCCGCTGAAGGTGCTCGGTTGATTCTGGTCGACCGCTCCGAGCATGTGTTTGAGTTGCAGCAACAATTGGGGCAGAACAACCAGGTGCTGGCCCTGACCGCTGATCTTGAGCAGTACAGCGATTGCAGCCGGGTCATGCGCGCCGCCGTCGAGCGTTTCGGTCGCCTCGACGTCTTGATCAACAATGTTGGCGGCACAATCTGGACCAAGCCGTTCGAGCACTATGCAGAGGAACAGATCGAAGCCGAGGTCCGCCGTTCGCTGTTCCCGACGTTGTGGTGTTGTCATGCGGCGCTGCCGATCATGCTGGAGCAGGGGAGTGGCGCCATCGTCAATGTCTCGTCTATTGCCACGCGCAGTATCAATCGTGTGCCCTATGGCGCGGCTAAGGGGGGGGTGAATGCCCTGACAGCCTGCCTGGCCTTTGAAACCGCCGGCCGCGGAGTCCGGGTCAATGCGACAGCGCCCGGCGGCACCGAGGCGCCGCCTCGGGTGATTGCACGCAACGATGCCGAGCAAAGCGTTGAAGAAAAGGTCTGGTATCAGCAGATCGTCGAGCAGACGCTCGACAGCAGTTTGATGAAGCGCTATGGCACGCTGGATGAGCAGGCCGGCGCTATTCTGTTTCTGGCCAGCGACGAAGCGTCGTACATCACTGGCATGATCATGCCGGTCGGCGGCGGTGATCAGGGCTGACGCTCACTGGAGCAACCCACTGGTTTATGCAGAGACAGCTTACAGGCGACGCAGAAACGCTTTGACTATCTGGCGCGTGGCGTCGCTCGTGCTCAGGTTGTCGACGGTCTCCAGAGGATGCCAGATGCAGTCGACGATTTCATTGAATGGTCGTGCCAGATAAAGGTTCGGTGCCCACGCTTCGTAGACATGGTGGCGGGTGCCGCCCGATTCCAGTTCCATGAGGTACAGCAGGCTGTCGGCGCCAAGACCCGTTTCTTCCTGAAGCTCACGCCGCGCCGCGCCGGCGGTGGTTTCACCCATCTCGACTTTTCCGCCGGGCAAGCTCCAGCGACACCTGGGTTTACGCACCAGGAGAACATGTCGGTCCAGTTCGCAAATGACCGTTGCACGTACTTTCATTTGTTACCTAACTGACGAATGCCATGAAAAAAACTTCAAAATGCAATATTTGGGCCGTGGCCTCTGGTTCAACGGTTAGAGCAATGTGCCCGGCGAAAAGTGCAATTGAGTGCTGGAATACTGACGCGACGTCTGGTCGGCACTTGGGCAAAGCCGGGGTGTAAGGTGGTCAGGTCAATCGTCGACTTCACTGCCAAACAGGAGGTGACTATGAGCGTTCCGATGTTGAACAAGATGCACATGAACGGTTATGACGTACTCAGCGTAAACAATGGCCCCTGGCGGGTGTGTACCCAAGGTGATCGGTTGGGGGATTTTAGCAGCAGAGAGGAAGCACTGGCGTTCGCCGCATCGCTTCCCGCCTATCGAGCCAGGGCGGCCCGCTCGTCAGGCCAGAAATCAACATGACACAACGTTTGAAGCCCCGGGTTGCCGGGGCTTCTTATTTGGAAACCTGCAATAAGCGTGTGTACGGCTAGCGGGTCCAGGACGGTCAGTAGCCTCCTCCAGAGTGGGCGGGTTCCTTGTCCCTTTCTTGCATCCGATTCCACTCCATGCAGGTCATGAAGCTTTTGTGATCGACTTTGCCGTTGCCATCGAAACTGATGTTGTACGTCTGATGCTGGCCTGCCTGCGTCAACACGTAGTCGAAACAAGTGCCAGGTTCCACCGTGCGGTCCGTTATCGAGACAGGCTTACCACCGATCTGCTGCACCTGGTCCTTGTTCATCCCTTTCTCGACCCTGGCAACCAGCGGCTGGGCACCGTAAATGTGTTCCTCGGTGCTGCAGCCACCCGCCGCCAGTACGACCACTAGCGTGAACAGAGATTTGTTCATCGCCGCGCTCCCGTTAGTGAGCTTTCGTTCGACTGATCACCTTGGCTTTCACTTCTTCGGCATAGCCTGCCAGTCGCCCTTCATCGCCCTGAAACAACTCGCACAACCTGAGCACGGCTTGTGCATCTACATCATTGCCTGCCTGGCGTAGCTGCTCTGAAATGCGCATCAATTCGACTGCCGACCATCTCAAATCCGACGCAACGCTTTGCAGGTCGCGGCGAAGTTCGTTTTCATCTTCGTTAAGCCACATGACGACCTCCTGCAGTTTCTCGCAAGGAAATAGTAGTTCCCTTTGGTATGACACAACCTTTGTTCATCTGATCCCTGAGCGATAGAAGGTGCTTCCATTGGTCGGGAAAATGAGTGCGAGTGACACCGCCCGATGTCGTACGAAGGTCAATGAATGTCATCAGGGCGAGGC
>NZ_JBFUKU010000072.1:0-22562 GCF_056400685.1 Pseudomonas sp. P5_A12
GAATGAAGTCCGTCTGATCAACAGCCGCACTGCTGACACCAACAAGGTGAATCGTGTCCGCCCCGATCTCTACCACTGTGTTCGCCCCGTCAGCCGTTATGGTCACGTTGGCAGCGAACGTAGCGCTGTTGATCCCCAGCCCCGTGATATTGAGCAAGTCCTGCACTCCGGCCGGATTGGCTCCGAAGTTCAGGATCGTATCGTTGCCGAAACCCGCGGCAGCAAACACGAACGTATCGTTGCCGGCGAAGCCGCCGTTCATCAGGTCGTTACCGAACCCACCGATGATGACGTCATTTCCGGCTCCCCCCACAATCGTGTTATCCAGCTGATTGCCGACCGCCGTGAAGTTGCCGTTACCGCCAAAGAACACATTCTCGACGTTTTCGCCCAAGGTGTAACTGTTCAGGGATGTCGAGACGCTGTCAACGCCACCTCCGATGCCCTCGATCACTACATCGCCGGCATCTGTCACCTCGAAGATGTCATTCCCGGCGCCGCCGATTAGCGTGTCAGCACCCGCACCACCAATGAGAATGTCATTCCCGGCCCTCCCCACCATCACGTTATCCAGCTGATTGCCGACCGCCGTGAAGTTGCCGGTACCGCCAAAGAACACATTCTCGACGTTTGCGCCCAAGGTGTAATTGCTCAAGGATGTCGAGACGCTGTCAACACCGCCTCCTATGCCCTCAATCACTACATCGCCGGCTTCTGTCACCTCGAAGATGTCATTCCCGGCGCCGCCGATCAGCGTGTCAGAACCCGCACCTCCAAGGAGGAGGTCATTCCCGCCCCCCCCGGCAATAAAGTTATCCAGCTGATTGCCGACCGCCGTGAAGTCGCCGATACCACCAAAGAATACATTCTCGACGTTTGCGCCCAAGGTGTAATTGCTCAAGGATGTCGAGACGCTGTCAACACCGCCTCCGACGCCCTCGATCACTACATCGCCGGCATCTGTCACCTCGAAGAGGTCATTCCCGGCGCCGCCGATCAGCGTGTCAGCACCCGCACTACCAATCAGGATGTCAGCACCCGCACCACCATCGAGGGTGTCATTCCCGGCTCCCCCCGCAATAAAGTTACCCAGCTGATTGCCGACCGCCGTGAAGTTGCCGATACCACCAAAGAACACATTCTCGATGTTTTCGCCCAAGGTGTAACTGTTCAAGGAAGTCGAGACGCTGTCAACACCGCCTCCGATGCCCTCGATCACTACATCGCCGGCATCTGTCACCTCGAAGAGGTCATTCCCAGCGCCGCCGACCAGCGTGTCAGCACCCGCACCACCAAGGAGGATGTCAGCACCCGCACCACCAACGAGGATGTCAGCACCCGCACCACCAACGAGGGTGTCATTCCCGGCTCCCCCCGCAATAAAGTTATCCAGCTGATTGCCGACCGCCGTGAAGTCACCGATACCACCAAAGAACATATTCTCGATGTTTTCGCCCAAGGTGAAACTGTTCAAGGATGTCGAGACGCTGTCAACACCGCCTCCGATGCCCTCGATCACCACATCGCCGACCTCTGTCACCTCGTAGAGGTCATTCCCGGCGCCGCCGTTCATGACATCAGTGCCGATCCCACCGAGGAGGGCGTCGTTGCCGTCCTCACCATTCAGGAAGTCGTTGCCACCCAGGCCGTTCAGGATGTCGTTGCCATCACCTCCGCTGGCCACGTCGTCGCCTGCCGTGCCGGTCCAAATGTCGACACCGGCGGTACCGACGAACAGATCACCGACCACTGTCGTTGCGGCAGAGGTGACTCGCTCAAGTGTGCCGAGATCATCGGTGTAACTCGCGACGACACGCAGTTGCTGACCGGACTGCGTCGGGTCGGGCGTGAAGGCCGTGCCCGTCGCGCCGGCGATGTCGGTAAAGATCGCACCGCTCCCCACCTGCCACTGATGGGTAATCACCGAGGTCGTGGTCCCGTTGGCGTCGATGAACGCATCTGTGGCGGTCAAGGCCGAGCCTGGCGTCGGGGTCGTATCGCTGATCAGCACCGTTCCAACCGGCAGGACATTGACGGTACCGGTACCGGCCGCCGTGATCGGTGCGGTCGGCGCCGAGAACACCTCCTCCAGCACGCCATTGGCGTCCATGTAGACCGCCCTGACGCGCAGCGCCAGCCCGGCTGCCACGACGAGTTCAGGAATAGCCGGCACAGCGCCGATGAGCGTCGCCGGTGGTGGGACCCTGAGTTCCGAGCCCACCGTGACGATCGTACCCTCCGCGCGCGCGACCTCTCCGGCGGCAAAGAAGGTGATGTCTTCGAAGACTCCCGAGCCCGGGCGCGCTTCGAACTGCCAGAAGAAACTGATGGGGCCGGCGATCGCGCCGCCTGTCGCAGTATTGTCAGCATCCGTGATGTCTGCCGCCGAGACCGTCAGCACCTGGCCTACGGCGGGCGTGGCATCGTCGATCCTCAGCACCCCGACTGGCGCCGAGTTCAAACCGCCGAGCACGACCGCTTGATCGGAGAACTGCAACCGCTCGATATTGCTGAGGGTGTCGGTCCCGTCCCTGCCAGCGACACTGTCGGTGACCGTAACGGTGCCGTTGACGTTTTCGACCACGGTGTAATCCGCCAGATTGCCGGAGAACAGCGCCGTGTCGAAGTCGGGACCGGCAGCCGTCAGGATTTCACGGACGATCTGGAGTTGGCCGGGGTTATAGGTGCCGTTCAACATGAGCGGAACCAGCGGTGTCAAGCTGTCGAACGTGGCGATTTCCGGCCCGGTGCCATCGATGTTCTGCCGCACACTGATGCGCACGTTGAGCCACTTGTCGCCGTCAATGAGGTCATCGCCGCCACGGCCTTCGAGGACGTCGCTGCCGTCGCCACCCAGGATGATGTTGCCCCCGTCGAACTTATCGTCGGCAGTGCCGGCGATGCCATCCGCGCCGTTGCCGGCGCTGCCGACGAAGTCCCGCAGACCGCTGATGAGGTCGAAGTTGGTGAGCACGCTGCCCTTGGCGCCAGCGATGGCGAGCACGTCGGCAGTGGAGTCATCGCCGCTGAGGAAATCGGCGTGGGCCGATCCCGACAGCCCTTCCACCAGGTCCAGCCGGGCAAGGATCGACGCGGTGGAGCCAGGCACCGCCGGCTGATCGAAGAAGCGCAGCCTGGTGTTGAGGCCGATGGTCACGCCGGCCGGATCGTCCTTGTAGGTCGCCCAGTCGTAACCGGAGAACCCGATGAAACGGTCCGCCTCGCTGGGGCTGCCGATCATGATGTCATCACCGCCCTCCCCATCGAAGTTGTCCGGTCCGCCATCGCCCATGAAGACGTCGTTGCCATTGATCGGATCGTTTCCGAATGGGTCGAAGTTGTCGCCTGCGACGCCATCGGCGGATCCACCCTGGATCCAGTCGTCACCTTCGCCACCGCGCGCGAATTCGTTCGCCTTGCTGCCGAGGATGAAGTCGTTGCCCAGGCCGCCGCTGGTGTCGGCCGCGTCCTCGCCGGTGACGATGAAGTCCTGACCGGCCTGGCCGAGGATCAGGTTGAGGCCGTTGCCGCCCTGGATGACGTCGTTGCCGTCCTCGCCGTGGATGACGTCGTCGCCGCCCATGTCCGTGATGATGTCGTCACCGGTACCGCCAAAGAGTTGGTCGTTGCCGTAGCCGCCATCGATCCGATCGTTACCGGCATCGCCATAGACCGTGTCGTCGTCCGAGTCGCCGGCAATGAGAATGTCGTTGCCCGCCGTACCGCCCAATACGACCGTGTCGGCGCCGGTGTAGTGCAGGTAGTTGCTATCCGGCCCTACCGTGTTGGGGTTGTCGCGGATCACCAGCGGTGTGAGGAAGTCAGTGCGTGGTGAGCCAATCGGGTGGTCCGACGGACCAAAAGGATCGGCGTTGGCCGGCAGATCATCGGCGGTGCCGACAATGCCGTCGGGACCGGCAATCACACTCGGGTTGTACTGGTTCGCCTGGTTGACCTCCAGCGTGTAGGCCGGCGTCAGGAAAACCCTGGCCGAGAGGTGTGTTGCATCGGTATTGGCCATCACCAGAGCGGAGAACGTGTTGTTCTCCAGCTCAGCGCCAAAGTCCATCGAGGCGGTGCGTTCCAGATAGTAGAAACGGTCTCCGTCCTGGAGTTTCTCCATCTGGTTCTCGAAGACGAAGTTGAAGGTCGAGCCGAGCATGCCGCCAAAAGGCATCTTCTCCTCGGCCAGCCCGCCAACCCAGAAGTCGACATCATCCAGGCCGGTGATGGTCACATCGTCTGCCGTGTGCAAAACGCCGTCCGCACCGGCGTTGCTGGCCCAGGCACCCGTGCTGTTGAGGAAGTCGACACGGTCGGCCGGTGCCGTCGCGCCGCCGAGCACCAGGTCCGCAGCCGCGGCGCGCTTGTCCGCCAGCGTGGTGGCGCCGGTGATGGTCGAGTGCGTGCCGTAGGCGGCGATGAAGTTGATCAGCGATTCCGGATGCTTCATGTGCTGCACGAAATCGGCCCAGCTCGTGTAGGGCTTGAGCTCTGCGTCGCCGGTGGGCGCATAGAACTCCCGCCGCGCCGCGTTCAGGGACGGAATGCCGGTATCGCGGCCGCGCGCCAGGTTGATGGCGGGCAGATCGAGTGGCAGGCCCAGCAGGTTGTTGCGCAGGGCTTCAGTGACGAACTCGTCGATCTCGTTGCCCACCTGGCGGGTCACGCCGCGCACGATGGCACCGGCCGCCTCCTCCGGAGTGGCGCCACTGCCCGCGAACTCGAGCGGGTTGAGGAAGGCCTGAATCAGCCCGATATCGCTTGAGGCGAAGTTCGGATCCAGCCGGTCGACCTGCTCCAGCAGCATCGAGTGCCCGAAGCGATAGACGGTGTGCGCGAACTCGGCAACGATGCTTGGATCGATCGCGGTGTCGTACACCTGACCCGGTGCAAAGAACGGATCGACCATCGGCTGGATAGTGCGCGCGAACTCTTCGAACACCAGGTGCTGGTACTGCATCTCGGTGCCGAACTTCGCGGTCTGGAACAGGCGCTCGCCGTTCCAGTCAAGGGTCGAGGTGTCGACGGGAACGGCAGTGACAGGTGTCAGCAGCCACTCGTTCAGGAACGACACGTCGCCGCTTGCCGCTGTCGCCAGGACCACCGCCATGGTGTGATCGACCAAGCGGTTGTGCTCATGGTGGAAGATGGAATGGACGGTGGTCAGACCGATGTTCTCGTTGACCCGGCCGTCGCCGGCAATGTAGTGCGCGTCCAACAGTTCGTTGTCGTAGAAGCCCGGCGCAGGTGTACCACCAACGATATTGTCCGCATCGGGCAGGAGTGCTGCGCCGGTCTGGCCGTCCACCGGAACGGCGGTGTGCGCGATGTCGTTGAGGAAAGCATGGCCGGTGCGCGCGGCGTTGACCAGGCTGATGGGCGCCGCCGGATTGCCTTCAACGAGCACATCGTCGGCCGTGCCGGCAATGCCGTCCAGGCCCTTCATCACCACCTGCGGAAAACCGTTCGGACCCTTGATGAAATTGCCGTAGGCGTCGGTCGCCAGCAATGGCACGTTGTCGAAATCGGCATCGGTGAGATTGATGCCGAGCAGATCATGGGCTTGCGCCTTGACCACCTTCCAGGTGGCCATGCCACCGATCTCGACGTCATCTGCGGTACCGAAATGCCCATCGGCGCCCAGATCACGATTTTCGATCAACTTGCCGGTGGCCACCGGATCGCCAGCCGCGTTGAGCTCATAGGCACGCAGGAACACCTGGTGCGAGGGATGCGAGCTGTAGGTCTGGTTCTGGTCGACAAACGGCGAGGTGGTGTTGGTGTTCTCGTGGATGTCGTCGGCCGTGCCCAGAACGCCATCGGGACCGGGCTGATTGGTGGCGCGCGTCAACACCATGAAGTTGGTCGGGCTACCGGGCACGAACAGCGGGTCATCCGGCTGCAGCGGAACGAACACGGTGCCTGAACCGCCCTTGGTGACGAGGTCCAGGCCATGGTCGAAAAACTGGCCGAAGAAAGTCATCCATTGGTTGAAGGGCGCGGTCAGGCCCGCGTCGGGGCTCACGTTCGGGTCAAAGAAGGTCTCGAACGTCGTGCCGTCGGTGCGGGTTYCAGTAACCACCTGCGCACCGGCCTTGAGGACATCGTCAGCCGTGCCGAGGATGCCATCCAGACCGGGATCGAAGGTGGCCGCGACCGCCGCCGGGTTGTGGGCGGTCTGGTCGACGATCAGGTTACTGATGGTGCGCGGTTGCGAGTCGATCACCAGGCCGCTGGTCTGCGTGTAGCTCGTGCCGGCGTCGGCCGAGAGGAAGTTCGGCGTGGTCAGGCGCGGGAACACATTATCGGCGGCACCGAACTCGGGATGGAGCAGATTGTTGTCCGTCCCTTCGACCGTGCGCAAACCGAACGGCATCCGTATATTCGGGAGCAGCGAGTTCAGGTTCTCACCGGCCGCGTGGTGTTCCGCCAGCTTGATCTGGTCAAGGATGAATGCCAGGTCCGATTGCGTGTAACGCACACCGTTGCTGGCGGCCGTGGTCTGCGGATCGATCAGCGAAGGCGCCGGTGCAGGGGCCGGCGCCCCGGCCACTACTGCCGTAGTCGGCGCCGAGAATACCTGCTCGGTCACGCCATGATCGTCCGCATAGATGCCTTTGACGCGCACTGCCAGGCCGGCAAGATCCGACGTCACCGTGAGAGTGGGCGCGTCCGCTCTTGTAAAGCCGATACCGATGCGGCCTGGCCCGAGGATGATGTCCTCGAAGACGCCCGAGCCCGGTGTCGCTTCAAACTGCCATACGTAACTGATGGAATTGTGGATCGCACCGCCCGCATTGTCGCCATCGGCGAGGCCTGCCGCCGACACGGTCAGTATCTGGCCAACGGTCGGTGCGGTGTTATCCACCGTCAGCGCGCCCACCGGCTCAGCGTTGAGCCCGGGCACGAGGACCATGGACTGATCGGAGAACTGCAGCCGCTCGATGTGGGTGAGACGGTCGGTTTCTTCCTTGCCGACATTGTCGGTCACGGTGACGATGTCGTCGGCAAAGTTGAGCGGGGTGCCGTTATCGTCGACGGCGACTGTGTAGTTCGCCAGCGGGCCCATGAAGTTGACGGTGTCGAAGCCGCCCACGCCCGGCAGGATCTCACGCACGGCGACGAGCTGGCCGGGATTGTAGGTGCCGTTGAGCATGAGCGGGATCATCGGCGTCATGCTGTCGAAGGTGGCGATCTCCGGCCCGGTGCCATCCACGTTCTGACGCACGCTGATGCGCACGTTGAGCCAACTGTCGCCGTCGATGAGGTCGCTGCCGCCACGGCCTTCGATGATGTCGCTGCCATCGCCGCCGAGGATGATGTTGCCCGCGCCGAACTGATCGTCGGCCGTCCCCCCGACACCGTCGGCACCGAAACCGGCACTGCCGACGAAGGCCCGCAGGCCGCTGACGAGATCGAAGTTGGTGAGGACGCTGCCCCTGGCCGTGACGTTGGCGATGATGGCCGCGTTTTGTTCATCGCCGCGCAGGAAGTCGGCGAAGGCCGACCCCGACAGGCCCTCCACTTCCGCGAACCGGTCATAGATCGAGTCGGCCGATTGCGCAACGGCGCCCACGATATTGCCCGCGGCATCGGGCACCGCGTGGTACGGACTGAAGAAGGGAACGACCATGTCGACGGTCACGCCGTACTTGTCGTTCTTGTAGGTGGTCCAGTCGAACCCGGACATGCCGTCCATCTTGTCCTGGGCATCGCTGGCGACGAAGGTATCGTCGCCGCCTTCACCGATCATTTCATCGAAGCCGCCGGTGCCGATGAAGATGTCGTTGCCGGGCACATCGTCGGACAATGTCGGGCTCATGTTATCGCCGGGCGCACCGTCCTGGGTGCCACCCTCGATCCAGTCGTCGCCTTCGTTGCCGGTCGGCGCGAGGTTGACCTTGGAGCCGAGGATGAAATCGTCGCCCGCGCCGGCGAAGGTCATGGTGATGTCTTCGGTGGTGATGATGAAGTCTTTGCCAGCGCCGCCGAAGACCAGATTGTTGAGGCCGAGGGTCGAATTGCCGGCCTGGATGACGTCGTTGCCGTCCTCGCCGCGCAGGGTGTCGCTGCCGCCGATGTCGGTGATGATGTCGTCGCCAGCACCGCCAAAGACGTTGTCGTTGCCGTAGCCGCCGTCGAGGCGGTCGTTGCCGGCGTCGCCATAGACGGTGTCGTCATCCGAGTCACCGGCAATGAGGATGTCGTCGCCGGCTGTGCCGCCAAGCACGACCGTATCGCCGCCGGTGTAGTGCAGGTAGTTGGTATCCGGGCCCACTGTGTCGGGGTTGTCGCGGATCACCAGCGGCGTGAAATGGTCAATACGTGGTGAGCCAATCGGATGGTCCGATGGGCCAAAGGGGTCGGCGTTGGCTGGCAGATCGTCGGCCGTGCCGACGATACCGTCTGGACCGGCCACCACACTCGCGTTGAACTGGTGCGTCGGGTCGGTCTCCAGGATGAAGGCCGGCGTCTGGAAGATGTTAGCCGGGAGGTGTATTGCGTCGCTGTTGAGCATCACCAGATTGGAGAACGAATTGTTCTCCAGTTCAGTGCCGAAGTTGAGTCCCGCAGTGCGTGCCAGGTAGTAGAAGCGGTCACCATTCTGCAGGTTTTCCAACTGGGTTTCGAAGACGAAGTTGAAGCTCGAACCCAGCAGGCCGCCAAAGGGCATCTTCTCCTCGGCCAAGCCACCGATCCAGTAGTCGACGTTGTCCAGGCCGGTGATGGTCACGTCGTCTGCGGTGTGCAGAATACCGTCCGCACCGGCATTGCTGCTCCAGGCGCCGGTACTGTTCAGGAAGTCCAGGCGATCAGCCGGCGCCGTGGCGCCGCCGAGCACGAGATCCGCAGCCGCGGCGCGCTTGTCCGCCATCGTCACAGCGCCAGTGATGGTTGAATGCGTGCCGTAGGCGGCGATGAAATTGATCAGCGATTCCGGGTGCTTCATGTGCTGCACGAAATCGGCCCAACTCGTGTAGGGGGTCAACTGGCTGTCGCCGGTCATGTGGTAGAACTCGCGCCGCGCCGCGTTCAGCGACGGGATGCCGGTGTCGCGGCCGCGCGCCAGATTGAGGGCGGCCAGGTCCAGCGGCAGGCCGACCAGGTTGTTGCGCACCGCGTCGGTCACGAACTCGTCGATCTCGTTGCCGACCTGGCGGGTCAGGCCGCGTACGATGGCGCCTGCCGCCTGATCAGGGGTGGGGCCGCTAGCTGCAAATGCCAGCGGGTTGAGGAAGGCCGCGATCAGGCCGGTTTGTTGATTGCCCGGGTCAGTCGGATTGCCGTCGCCGACGACGTTGAAGTTGGGGTCGAAACGATCGACCGTCTCCACCAGCATCGAGTGGCCGAAGCGAAAGACCGTGTGCGCGAACTCGGCGACGATCGACGGATCGATGGTGGTGTCGTTACCCATAGGCGCCAGGAAGGCGTCCACTTGCGGCTGGATGGTGCGCGCGAACTCCTCGAACACCAGGTGCTGGTACTGCATCTCGGTGCCGAACTTGGCGGCCTGGAACAACCGCTCGCCGTTCCAGTGCAGGCCCGCGATGTCGGTCGGCGTCACTGGCAGCGCTGTCAGTTGGGCGTCGGGCATCAACCACTTGTTCAGGAAATCGAGGTCGGCGGAGGCCAGCACCGTCGCCTTGGTATCGTCAACCAGCCGGTTGTGCTCGCTGTGGAAGATGGAATGCACTGTGGTCAGGCCGATGTTCTCGTTGACCCGGCCATCGCCGGCGATGTAGTGCGCATCCAACAACTCGTTGTCGTAAGTGCCGGGCGCTTGCAGGCCGCCAATGACGGTGTCCGCGTCAGGCGTCAGGCCGCCGGTGGGATCGGCGCTGTGCGCAATGTCGATGAGGAACTGGTGGCCGGTGCGCACGGCGTTCGTCAGGCTGATGGGTGCAGCCAGATTACCCTCGACGAGCACGTCATCGGCCGTGCCGGCAATGCCATCCGCGCCCATCATCACGACTTGGGGGAGGCCATTAGGCCCTTTGATGAAGTTGCCGTAATCATCGGTCGCCAGCAGCGGTACGTTGTCGAAATCGGCATCAGTGAGATTGATGCCGAGCAGATCATGGGCTTGTGCCTTGACCACTTTCCAGGTGGCCATGCCGCCTATTTCGACGTCATCAGCGGTACCGAAATGCCCATCGACGCCCAGGTCACGATTGGTGATCAGCTTGCCGGTGGCGACCGGATCGCCGGCGGCGTTGAGTTCATAGGCGCGCAGGAACACCTGATGCGAGGGATGCGAACTGTAGGTCTGGTTTTGGTCGACAAACGGCGAGGTGGTGTTTTGCTGTTCGTGGATGTCGTCGGCCGTGCCGAGAATGCCATCGGCGCCGGGCAGATTGGTGGCGCGCGTCAACACCATGAAGTTGGTCGGGCTACCAGGCACGAACAGTGGATCGTCAGGTTGCAGCGGAATGAACACCGTGCCGCTGCCGCCCTTGGTGACCAGGTCGAGACCGTGGTCGAAGAACTGGCCGAAGAAGGTCATCCAGGCGTTGAAGGGCACGGTCAGAGCCGCGTCCGGCGTGATATTGGGGATCTGGAAGACGGAAATGTCGTCGGCGGTGCCGAACAGGCCATCCAGACCGGGGCTGGTGACGACCTGTGAATCCGGATTGGCCGCTGCGGCCGCGACCGCCGCCGGATTGTTCGCGGTCTGGTCCACGATCAGGTTGCTGATGGTGCGCGGCTGAGAGTCGAAGACGAAACCGCTGGTCTGCTGGTAGGAGGTCGGTGTGGTTCCGCCAGGATCTGCGGGGCCGAAGAAGCCGGCCGGCTGGACCTGCGCGGTATTGAATACCGGCGTTGTCATGCGCGGGAAGAAGTTGTCGGCGGCGCCGAACTGGGGATTGGCCAGGTTGTTGTCGATGCCGGAAACGGTGCGCAGGCCGAAGGGTACTTCTACGTTCGGCAGCATGTCAGCCAGACTCGCGCCTGCCGCATGCCGTTCAGCGATGAAAATTTGTTCGAGAATGAACTCGAGATCGGACTTGATGAAGCTGGCCATGGCTGTTTCCTCGATGCTTGACTGATCAGGAAACCACACGCATAAAACACCGCTTCAAACGCGTGGTGTGGTTTAGTGCTGAACCCCATAAATAAAAATCGAAAATCGAACGACGGAACCTGGTACCACGGCCGCACCGAGCCCCTGCTGAATCGCGTGCAATCAGCAGTGCTCAATTGAGGATCAATTCCCCATGACAACCGTACTTACAGGCTGGTATTGCGCCTCAGGGAGGCGACGGCCCATGAACGCAGATTGAATAGAAGGTGCAACTTACGAACGGCCCCGTCACGTATCGGGGCTCTATGTATTTGTCCATATTGCTCTCTCAGGCATGGGGGGCTTGTCACAAATGCCAGGCATCCAGCGATCAGAGTCGTTGGCCGGAATATGCTCGCGAAGATCGCCATGGTCCGGGACTTCCTGAGGGGTGATGGCACGGTTCTGCGTCCATGCGGCTTCATCAACAAGCCTTTTATCCATAAGCAACTGGGCATCGTCTACGAATTGACTAGTATGTATTGGAGATTGATTCCACACGCCTGGTGGCGGAGTCAGGGAATCATTAGAACCATCGGTTTGGTTCTGTTTGAGTAGAACCCCCGTACTGTTGTACTGAAAAGGGTACAGGAGCGTTTTCTCAACAGAAATTTCAAATAAGCTGAGTTTGACTTGAATACCAGGCGTGCAGACGTTTCCATCCCGGCCTGTATGACAGTAAAGTGACAGTTCAGGGCGCGAATCGGCGGCAACACTATTGGTAATAACTCCCAACTGTTCTTTCCAAAAATAGCGATTATCCAAATTGATCGAGCATCTTTTTAAACTATTCATCGCGCCTCCCGACTTCAACTTCAAACACTAGCTATACACTCCATTAAAAATGAGTATTGAGGGGCTACCCGGATGTGTACAGAGACGAAAGCCCAATCAAATTCTGAGACCTTGGTCACAGAATCGGATCAGACCTTGGTCGAATCCGAGGCTGACCAAACGTCCAGTGCCGCAGTGCCCGGGAGACAGAGCACCCGTGCAAAATTGCGCCATTTAAGCCGCTCAACCCAGTTCGTAATCTGCGCCACGATAATTCTGGGTTTGACCATGACGTTCGTTGGAAACCTCGTTAGCCAGAGTATCGAAGATGCAACGGTTCAAACTGCAGCAGAAACCGGTGCGCGTTTTATGCAAAATTTTCTCGAACCTTTCGTCCAAGGATTAACCACTGCCAAAGAACTCCCCGATGAAACTATTCAGACCATTGATCAGCTGCTGTCGAGCACCTCGTTCAGTACACATGTTGTCTCGGTGAAAATCTGGCTTCCAGACGGCACGATTGTCTACAGCACCGACAAATCCACGGTTCAGAAAAATTTTCCGACAGAGGAGATCTCACTGGCGCTGACAGGCAAGATATATACAGAACTGGGCAATGATCTTGATGATTATAAGACGGATGATATTGAGGATGCTTTTGAGCGAAGCCTGAATATTCCGCTCTATGAAATTTTTGCTCCACTGCGCGAAGCGGGGACTGGAAAGATTGTTGCAGTTGGTGAGTTCTACGAAACCGCGGAAGCGTTACAGCGCGAAATCAATAACGTTCGCAAAAAAGTATGGGCGATTGTTGGTGCGGCAACGATGGCTATGCTTTTGCTGTTATTTTTTATCGTTCGGCGTGGCGATAAAATAATAAAACAGCAAGAAACAGCACTTAAATGGCGAATGCATGAGCAAGCCAAGTTGCACTCAAACAACGCCGCTCTTCAGCGAAAAGTCACTACAGCTAATCACGAATTCTCCAGAATCAATGAACTCACTCTTCGTCGGATCGGGGCAGATCTTCATGATGGTCCTGCCCAGCTGTTGTCACTTATTCTCCTTCGCATTGAAGAGCTCGAAGATTCGCAAGGCGCCTCAGATGTGGAAGCCCTCGAAATGATCAGGCGTGCCGGTGAGGATGCGTTAAACGAAGTGCGGGAAATATCACTCGGCCTGGCACTTCCGGAAGTCAATGATCTGACCCTGCACGATGCGCTGGTATTGCTTGCTCAGCGGCACGAAGAGCGAACCGAGACGCGCGTCGAACTGGAGCTTGATACGCTTCCAGACGATGTACCGATAGCGCATAAAATTTGTATTTATCGCTTCGCCCAGGAGGCATTGAACAATGCCTATATTCACGCCGGAGGAAAAGGCCAAAAACTCAGCGCCTCTTACTTCGAAGGGCTACTGGAAGTGCAAGTCGAGGATACGGGAGTGGGTATTTCAACCGAGAAACCGAGAGTGCCGGGGCGAGGTAGAACTCATCTTGGCCTTGTCGGGATGCGCTATCGCGTCGAATCCCTCGGCGGAATATTCATCATTGAATCGGCACCCCACGCCGGAACCAAAGCCAGGGCGCAGTTCAAAATTTGATCACCCGTGCCAAAATAGTCGTTGCGCTCAAGTAACCGGAAGCGCTTACGGCTCGTTATTTGGCTAACCGTTGTCACTCAAGTCGCGGCGTTGAAGAGCACCACATAAGCCAGGTATATGATCACTCTCCCAATGCCGTCTCACTGCTGCGACTGCCTGCGTCCGGTTACGAACGCGTAGCTTGTACATGACATTCGTCATGTAGTGCTTGATGGTCTTCTCGCAGAGCTCGAGCTTGATAGCAACCTCGCGGTTAGTCAGGCCCTTCGATACCTCCCGGATAACTTGTTCTTCGCGATGGGTCAGCTCGACCTTTTGCTTATCACCCGCGTGCTTTCTGAAATTGCCTAACAGCTTGCTGGCAAGCTTAGGTGTAATGAAGGTTTCACCACCGGCAATATTTCTGATGGCTTGTACAAGCTCACGACCGCTTATGCCTTTCAACGCATATCCCTGCGCGCCCGCTTCGAGGGCGGAATAGGCGTCCTCGATGGACTCGGATACCGTCAGCATCAAAATTTTAACTGCCGGTGAAGAGGCTGAAATCGCTCGCACGGCGGCAAAGCTATCGCCCGGCATATTGACATCCATGAGCAAAACATTCGGAGCAAAACGAGCGGCAATTTCCAGGGCATCATCGGCAGACCCACCCTGCTCGACCACCTGAAAGTCAGCTATTTTCTTCAGCGCCATTGTGACCCCATCCCTTAACAGCGGGTGATCATCAACGATGCCAATCTTGATCATGGAACTCATAAGAAGCTTCTCATAAGAAGCCATGGAGCTGCATGGTGGTGTCTCGCGTGTCATTTTTCACCCCTCGCGTCATGCCGAATTTGGCCAACCCGCCGTCTCCATGATGTTCGAGACGACAGCTCTTGCGGCTACCTGGAGAGTGCAACGAATGAGCCATTGCCATAGCGCGAAGAAAAAATTCAAATGAAATAACAAGCTATTTCTGAGTGTTTCAACAACAGAGAAGGATTAGGTGGGGGATATTCCTCAAATCAGGTGGTAAACGCCCAATTGGGTGGGTGTAATGCCCCACTTGTGGAGACAGTAGCGCCCCTGTTTCACCGAGCGCTTTTGATAGGGTCTGCTCAAAAAAAACGCCAACCCGAAGGTTGGCGTTTTTTACTTTTCGCTCGCAGTTCGAAGCTTACCGCTGCCTTACTCCGGCTTGCGACGACCGAAGCCCGGACGCTGGCCGGAACCGGCCGGTGCGCCACGGCGCTTGCCCGACGGCGTGTTACCGTCGACCAGCTTGATCCCAGGACGCTTCGGCGCCGGCTTGGCGGGACGCTTGGTGTCTGCTGGGCGATCGGCTACCGGCGTCCCACGACCTTCGCCGCGCTCGGTGCGACCATTGGCCGGACGTGGCGTGCGTGGACCGCGCTCGCCGTCAGCGCGTGGCGCTACTGGCTTACGGGACGGACGCTCGCCTTCGATCTGCGGCTCACGGGAATCACGCGCGGTGACAGCTGGGCCACCGGCCGCTGGACGCAACGTTCGCACGCGCTCGGACTTGCCCATCGGACGCGACGATTTACGCTGCATGCGATCAAGCTTGTCTTTGCTCTTGGCGTTCATCTGCGGCATTGCCACCGGCGTCAGGCCAACTTCAGCACTCAGAATGTCGACTTCGTACTGGCTCATTTCGCGCCAGCGGCCCATCGGCAGGTCGGAGTTGAGGAACACCGGTCCGAAACGCACACGCTTCAGACGGCTGACCACCAGGCCTTGGGATTCCCACAGACGACGCACTTCGCGGTTACGACCTTCCATCACCACGCAGTGATACCAGTGGTTGAAACCTTCACCGCCTGGCGCCTGCTTGATGTCGGTGAACTTGGCCGGGCCGTCTTCAAGGACAACGCCCGCTTTCAGACGCTCGATCATTTCGTCATCGACTTCGCCACGCACACGTACCGCGTATTCACGGTCCATTTCGTAGGAAGGGTGCATCAGGCGGTTGGCCAATTCACCGTCGGTGGTGAACATCAGCAAACCGGTGGTGTTGATGTCCAGACGACCGATGTTGATCCAGCGACCTTCTTTCGGGCGCGGCATCTTGTCGAATACGGTCGGACGGCCTTCCGGGTCGACACGGGTGCAGATTTCACCGTCGGGCTTGTTGTACATAATCACGCGGCGTACCGACTCGGCGGCTTCTTCGCGCTTGATCACCTTGCCATCAATGGTGATGGCGTCATGCATGTCGACACGCTGACCGAGCGTGGCGTCTTTGCCATTGACCTTGATGCGGCCGTGGCTGATCCAGGCTTCTACGTCACGGCGCGAGCCGACGCCGATACGGGCGAGGACTTTCTGCAGTTTTTCGCCTGCGGGGCCGATTTCCTGGTCGTCTTTCTGGTCGTTGATACTCATCTGGGCACCTCCCGGTGTGGTCTGTTCAGGCTATGCCTGAAGCGATGTAAAACTGTGCGCTTCGGCGAAGGGATCGCCAAAGGGTCGCGAATCATACGCTCATGTGGGCGATTTCGCATCAGAGACTAGCTGATGAACGCAGAGTCACCTGCTTTTCCGCCGGCCGGTGGTGCCGGTTTGCATCAAAACATACCCCCTGTGGGAGCGGGCTTGCCCGCGATGAGGGAGTGTCAGTCGACATCATTGTCGACTGATCCACCGAAATCTCGGGCAAGCCCGCTCCCACAGGGATCTCCMGTGTTTGAGGGAATGCGTCAGTCGTCGAATTCGCGGCGTTCGGCTTCGATGGCTTCGGAGAGCGCCCGGGCTTCGGCTTCTTCGTCGCTCAACTCAGGCTCGGTCTCGGGTTTCGGTTGTTCGAGCGCGGCGACGGCGGCCAGGAGTTTTTCGCGAGCTTCGGCGACGCCTAGCACATCGTCTTCAAGCTCTGGCTCCGGCTCTTCTTCGGCTGCGGCTTCGGGCTCTGCCTGAAGTTCACTGTCGATTTCCGACTCAGCCCCGGCCACCCCGCCATCACGCAACAGATCATCGAAGTCAGTCTTGAGCCCCTCTTCCATCGTGTCCAGTTCCAGCAACAACGTGTGGAAACTGGTTTCTTCCTTCGGCTCTTCCGGCTCGGCGCTGGCGTCCGCCAAAGCTTGCAGGCTGGCAGGCACGGGGGCGTCGTCGAAATCGAGCACCGGGTCCGGCTCCAGCTCGCGCAGTTCGGCCAGCGGCGGCAGGTCGTCGAGATTCTTCAGGTTGAAGTGATCAAGAAACGCCTTGGTCGTCGCGAACATCGCCGGTTTGCCGGGCACATCGCGATAGCCAACGATGCGGATCCACTCACGCTCCATCAGCGTCTTGACGATCTGACTGTTGACGGCAACGCCGCGCACGTCTTCGATCTCGCCCCGGGTGATCGGCTGGCGATAGGCAATCAGCGCAATGGTTTCCAGCATGGCGCGGGAATAACGCTGCGGCCGCTCTTCCCACAAACGCCCGACCCACGGCGAAAACTTTTCGCGGATTTGCAGGCGGTAGCCCGAAGCCACTTCCTTCAGTTCGAAGGCGCGGCCATCGCAGGACTTGGCCAATATCGTCAGCGCTTTCTTGAAGACCGCCGGCTCCGGCCGCTCGCCCTCTTCGAACAGTTCGAACAGACGCTCAAGCGATTGCGGTTTTCCCGAGGCCAACAGAAAGGCTTCAAGCAGTGGCGCCAGCTCGCGGGGTTCAGTCAGGTTCATGATTCAACTCGTTATTCGGCTCGGGCCCGCACGTGGATCGCTGCGAACGGCTCATTCTGCACCAGCTCAACCAAGGACTCCTTGACCAGTTCAAGGATCGCCATAAAGGTCACCACCACCCCGAGTCGTCCTTCTTCAGCAGTAAACAGCTCGACAAAGGGCACGAAACCGCCGCCCTTGAGCCGCTCCAGCACATCGCTCATGCGTTCACGGGTGGACAGCGCCTCGCGGCTGACCTGGTGGCTTTCGAACATGTCGCCACGGCGCAGGACCTCAGCCATGGACAACAGCAATTCCGATAGACGCACGTCCGGCAGCAGCTTGCGCGCCCGGGCTTCCGGGGCATCGAGCCTGGGCACCACCACGTCACGACCGACGCGGCTCAAGCCATCGATGCCTTCGGCGGCCGCCTTGAAGCGCTCGTATTCCTGCAAGCGGCGGATCAGCTCGGCGCGCGGGTCGTCTTCTTCGTCTTCAATGGTTTCGGCACGCGGCAACAGCATCCGCGATTTGATCTCGGCCAGCATCGCGGCCATCACCAGGTACTCCGCGGCCAGCTCCAGGCGCACCGACTGCATCAACTCGACATAGCCCATGTACTGGCGGGTAATTTCCGCCACCGGAATGTCGAGGATGTTGATGTTCTGTTTGCGGATCAGGTACAGAAGCAGGTCGAGCGGGCCTTCGAAGGCTTCGAGAAATACCTCCAGTGCATCCGGYGGGATGTACAGGTCCAGCGGCATCTCCAATACCGCCTGCCCATACACCATCGCGAAGGGCAGCTCTTGCTGGGCTCCGGCTTGACTGTCGACCACGGGTTCTACTGCAGACATCTACGCCTCGGCCATGAACGGCGAAGGGTCACCGCAACCGGCACGGATCACTTCCGGCTCGCCGTCGGCGAGATTGATCACGGTGGACGCCTTGATCCCGCCGAAACCGCCGTCAATGATCAGGTCGACCTGATGCTCAAGCAATTGACGCATTTCGTATGGGTCGGTCAACGGGTCGATGTCGCCGGGCATGATCAGGGTCACGCTCATCAGCGGTTCACCCAGCTGCTCCAGCAGCGCCAGGGCAATCGGATGGCTCGGGACACGCAGGCCGATGGTGCGCTTCTTCGGGTGCAGCAACAGCCGCGGGACTTCGCGGGTGGCGTTGAGAATGAAGGTGTACGGCCCCGGCAGGTGCGCCTTGAGCAAGCGGAACGTGCCGGTATCGATCTTGGCAAACAACCCCAGTTGCGACAGGTCGCTGCAAATCAGCGTGAAGTTGTGTTTGTCATCCAGCCCGCGCAAACGGCGCACGCGATCCACGGCATTCTTGTCGCCGATCTGGCAACCGATGGCATAGGAGGAGTCGGTGGGATATACCACCACCCCGCCGCTGCGAATGATTTCGACAGCCTGTTTGATCAGGCGCGCTTGTGGGTTTTCCGGATGAATCTGGAAAAATTGACTCACATTTTCTACCTGTTCAGACGGCGGCAATAATTGGGTCATGTTTGAATCGACACCACAGTGGTGGCAGATCCTCCGGGAGCGGGCGGTACTCACCGATCTCGGACCAGCCTCCAGGGCCATGAAAATCACTGCCGGCGCTGACCAGCAGACCGAACTCACGAGCAAGAATCGCCAGGCTGCCCACTTGTTCGGCAGGCTGATGGCCGTTGACCACCTCAATCGCGTGGCCTCCGGCTTGAATATAGTCAGAAATCAGGCGACGTCGCTTGCTGCGAGTAAAATCGTAGTGCCAAGGATGCGCCAGACTGACCCAGGCCTTGGCGGCACGCAGGGTTTCGACGGTCTCTTCCAGGGTCGGCCAGTGTTGCTTGACGTCACCCAGTTTGCCGGCGCCCAACCATTTTCGGAACGCCTCGGCGCGGTCCTTTACATACCCTTCCCGCACCATCCAGTCGGCGAAGTGCGGGCGGGCCGGTGCGTTGCCGCTGTCACCCAGTTCCTGCTGCATGGCCCGGGCACCGTCCAGCGCGCCCGGCATGCCCTTCAATGCCAGCTTGCGGCTGATTTCTTCGGATCGTAGCCAACGGCCATCATGCAATTTGGCAATCGCCTCGACCAACGGCGGCGCCGTCACATCAAATCCGTAACCCAATACGTGAATGGTCGCGCCGCCCCAGGTGCACGACAATTCGACGCCATTGACCAATTGCATCCCCAGCGCGGTCGCGGCTGTGCGGGCCTCATCGAGGCCCTCAAGGGTGTCGTGATCGGTCAAGGCCAGGACTCGCACGCCTTTCTCGAACGCACGCGCAACCAGAACCGCAGGCGCCAGGGCGCCATCGGAGGCCGTGCTATGGCAGTGCAAATCAACATTCACAGGACTTTGTTACCTCAAATCAGCTGGCGCTATCGCGCGCCCATATGTTTGTTATTATGCCGCCACATCCTGCTTCTGGCTGCCACTGTGAAACAATTCATCGATTTCATCCCGCTCCTGCTGTTTTTCATCGTCTTCAAACTCGACCCACGGGTCGTTGACATCGCCGGTCACGAGGTGACTGTAGGCGGAATCTACAGCGCCACCGCGATGCTGATCATCAGCTCCCTGGTGGTTTACGGCACGCTGTTCATCAAGCAGCGCAAGCTGGAGAAAAGCCAATGGCTGACCCTCATCGCCTGTCTGGTCTTCGGTAGCCTGACCCTGGCATTCCACAGTGAAACCTTCCTGAAGTGGAAAGCGCCGGTGGTGAACTGGTTGTTTGCCCTGGCATTCATCGGCAGCCATTTCATCGGTGACAGCCTGTTGATCAAGCGCATCATGGGCCACGCGCTGACCCTGCCGGAGCCGGTCTGGACGCGCCTGAACATCGCCTGGATCGCGTTTTTCCTGTTTTGCGGTGCCGCCAACCTGTTCGTCGCGTTCACCTACCAGGAATACTGGGTCGACTTCAAAGTCTTCGGCAGCCTGGGCATGACACTGCTGTTCCTGGTCGGCCAGGGCATTTACCTGTCCCGCCACCTGCATGACGCCGATATCACCACGCCAAAAACCGAGGACTGACATGCTTTACGCAATCATTGCCACAGACGTCGCCAACTCCCTGGAAGCCCGACTGGCCGCGCGACCTGCCCACCTTGAGCGCCTGCAAGTGCTCAAGGGCGAAGGCCGCATCGTTTTGGCCGGCCCGCACCCGGCAGTCGATAGCAATGATCCGGGTGCTGCGGGTTTCACCGGCAGCCTGATCGTCGCCGAATTCGATTCCCTTAGCGCTGCACAAACCTGGGCCGATGCTGATCCGTATATCGCCGCAGGCGTCTACGCCAACGTTTCGGTCAAGCCGTTCAAGCAAGTCCTGCCGTAACTTTCCTCCATAAATGCCCCCGCGCGATGAACCTTGTCGGTTCATCGTGCTCTCAATCGCTCATTATTCTCGTTTGCCTGCCGACAACCTGCCTAATCACTCGATTGGAATCAGGAGTCGCGATGCGCAAGGGTCCGTTGTGTCTATTGTTAGTGACGTTGTCGATGGTGGCCCCGGCTCACGGTGAAGATAGTGCCGAGGGCGGTAATTCGACGCCGTTGTCTCTGAGCGCCGGCAGCCAGATTGCCGAGTTGCAGCAGCGCTTGAAGGCAAGCGAACAGCAACGAGAAGAACTGAACAAACAACTGCAAAATATCGCTGGCGAACGCGAAAGTGCTCAACTGAGCCGGTTGCGCCAAGAGAATCAGCGCCTAAAGCTGCAACTCAAGGAAACGCTGGCCAGCAGCCCGCTGCCACTGCCGTTGCCGCTGACCGATCAGCAGCAGTGGTTTGTCATTGGAGCAGGAGTTGCGCTATCGGCCCTGCTGTGCGGTATCTTCGCCAGTGGTGCCACCAGAAAACGTCAGCAATGGCTAAATTGAGTGATTCATGAGCGAGCTGTTACTAATTGATGATGACCAGGAGCTGTGCGAACTCCTGAGCAGTTGGTTGAGCCAGGAAGGCTTTCAGGTCCGTGCTTGCCACGATGGCCAAAGTGCCCGCCGCGCGCTGGCCGAAACCTCTCCGGCCGCCGTGGTGCTGGATGTGATGCTTCCGGATGGCAGCGGTCTGGAACTGCTCAAGCAATTGCGCAACGATCACCCGGACTTGCCGGTATTGATGCTGTCGGCGCGCGGCGAGCCACTGGACCGCATCCTCGGACTGGAACTGGGTGCCGACGATTACCTGGCCAAGCCCTGCGACCCACGGGAACTGACGGCCCGTCTGCGCGCCGTGTTGCGCCGCAGCCATCCGGCGGCCGTGTCCAGCCAGATGGAGCTGGGCGATTTGTGTTTCAGCCCGGTGCGTGGCGTGGTCAGCATCGATGAACAGGAATTCACCCTCACCGTCTCCGAAAGCCGTTTGCTTGAAGCCCTGCTCAAGCAACCCGGCGAGCCGCTGGACAAACAGGAACTGGCGCAGATCGCCCTCGGCCGCAAGCTGACCCTGTACGACCGCAGCCTGGACATGCACGTCAGCAACCTGCGCAAAAAAATCGGCCCGCACCCTGACGGCCGCCCGCGCATTGTTGCCCTGCGTAGCCGTGGTTACTACTACAGCCTCTGAATCACACACGATCCGTTGTGTAGCAGCTGACGAGCACCGCGAGGCTGCGTTCGGCTGCGAAGCAGTCGAGAAATCAGGCACTGCGGTTTTTCAGGTAAACCGCGCTCTCTGGGTTTACGACGGCTGCGCCGCCGAACGCAGCCTCGCAGGCTCGGCAGCTGCTACGCGGGTCATGTTTTGTCAGATTAATCGGCGAAGTGTTGGTTTTGTCAGGTGGGTACAAATCCGTCTTTACCCAAGCTTTACGCTTCACTGACCGCCGCTGACCTTGACCTGCGTAATCTGTACTCATCCGGAACGTACCGGGAACGAGACAAGGAGATTCACCATGCGCAAGACTCTTATCGCTCTGATGTTCGCTGCCACCCTGCCGACCGTTGCCATGGCCATGCCTGAAGGCAGCGGCCCGATGGACGGCTCGCACCACGGCGGTCAGATGCACGGCATGCACGGTAAAGGCCCGTACAGCCAGCTGGACCTGAGCCGCGAACAGCGCGAGCAGATCCGTAAAATCATGGGCGAACAGATGCACGAGCGTAAGCAACTGGTCGACAAGTACCTGGAGAAACTCTCGCCAGCCGACCAGAAAGCCATGAAAGACGAAATGGCCGCCAACCACAAAAAAGCCGAGGCCGACGTGCGTGCCCTGCTGAAACCGGATCAACAGAAGCAATTCGACGAGATCCAGAAGAAAAAGGCTGAGCGTCGCGCCGAATGGGCCGAATTCAAGGCCTGGAAAGCGCAACAACCGCAAAAAGCGCAATAATGCGCTAACCCCGGACCCGGCGGCTCAACCCCGTTGGGTCTGATACCACTCAGTTCAATTGTAGGAGCGAGCCTGCTCGCGATAGCGGTGTGTCAGTAAACAATAACTTTGGCTGACACACCGCTATCG
>NZ_JBFUKU010000073.1:0-22518 GCF_056400685.1 Pseudomonas sp. P5_A12
GCTTTGGGGTGGGGTTGGCGGGATTGTCTGGTGATCACGGTGCAAAGCCGTTGTTTGCGCAGGGGCGAGTGGTTGAGTTGGCGGTCGATGATCCCGGGGTGGTGTGGGATGTGGATGTGCCTGAAGCACTAGTTTTCAAGCCAGCATAAATTCCCTGTGGGAGCGAGCCTGCTCGCGATGACGGTTTAACATTCGAAATTGATGCAAGCTGATTCACCGCCATCGCGAGCAGGCTCGCTCCCACAGGGAATTTATGCTGGCTTGAAAACTAGTGCTTCAGGCACATCCACATCCCACACCACCCCGGGATCATCGACCGCCAACTCAACCACTCGCCCCTGCGCAAACAACGGCTTTGCACCGTGATCACCAGACAATCCCGCCAACCCCACCCCAAAGCTGCGGCCGAACCCGACCGGATGCCCGTACTTGCCCGCATGCACCGGCACTCTGACAGAGTCTTCAGCAATCCCCGCCACTACCTGCTCAATACTCGATGGCAAGATAAACGGCATATCCCCCAACACAATCAGCCAGCCATCGAGCTGCGGACACGCCGCCACGCCAGCCGCAATGCTGTCACCCATGCCCGTCGTTTCGATCAATACAATCTCGAAACCGTAGGCCTGAGCCATGCGAATCACTTGCGGGCGATCCTCCGTCGTCACCAGCACCCGTTTTTCCAGCGAAGCCGGCACGCTCACCAGCACCTGCTCGATCACCGAACGCACAGTGCCGTCGCGTCCCGTGCAATCCGCCAACAGCTTGTCCTTGTCATCACCCGCCACCTGACGAAAACGACTGCCCTGCCCCGCTGCCAGCACAATGACGCCGATGGGTTCATTCATATAGCCTCCTGCAACGGTTTCTTTTGCTTCAGTTCGACGCCGTTCTTGATCGCGACAATTTCGGCCATCAGTGACAAGGCAATTTCCGCCGGACTATGGCTGCCAATGTGCAATCCGATCGGGCCATGCAGGCGCTCGATCGCCTGTGGCGACAAGCCAAGCTCGGCAAGGTTTGCCCGGCGCTTCAGGCTGTTGACCCGAGAGCCCAGCGCGCCGACATAAAAAGCCTTGGAATCGAGGGCCGTGAGCAGCGCCATGTCATCCAGGCGAGGATCGTGAGTCAGGGCGACGATGGCCGTGCGCTCGTCGGCCTGAATCGTCAGCACAGCCTCATCCGGCATGCCCGAGACAAAACGACCGTGATGCTCTTCCCAACCATAAACGAACTCAGTGCGCGGATCGCAGATCAGCACTTCAAAGTCCAGCAGCCGGGCCATCTCCGCGACGTAACGGGACAATTGCCCCGCGCCGATCAGTAACAGGCGCCAACGCGGGCCATAAATCGCGCGTAGCGTGTGGCCGTCAAAACTCAGCACATCGAACTTGTCCGCTGACTGCAACAGCACTTCACCCGTCGCAATATCAACCACACGAGCGACAATTTCATGGGCCTCACAGCGCGTCAGCAACTCGGCGACCCAATGCGGATCGCCAACCTGCTCCTCAGTCAGGCGTAATGTACCGCCACACGGCAATCCAAACCGCGCGGCCTCCTCGCGGGTGACACCATAGGTGATCAACTGCACCGGTGGCCCGTCAGCCGGGATACGCCCGTCGTGCAGCCGGGCAATCAGATCATCCTCGACACAACCGCCCGACACCGAGCCGATCACCACGCCATCTTCACGCAGGGCCAACATGGCGCCGGGTGCCCGAGGCGCGGTGCCCCAGGTCTGGACCACGCTGTACAGCACCACCCGCTGACCGGCGCGGCGCCATTCAAGCACGCTGCGCAGGACATTCAGATCGACGCTGTCCATCAGGCTGGAGCCTTCTGCCAACCTTGCAGTTGATAGCGAACCGGCAGGCTGCGGATACGTTTACCGGTGGCGGCGAAGATTGCGTTGCACAGCGCCGGCGCAATCGGTGGCACGCCGGGCTCGCCGACACCGCCCAATGGCACAACGCCTGGCGGGGTGACCAGATGAACAGCGACTTCCTTGGGCGCCAGGGAAATACGCGCCACTTCGTACATGTGGAAGTTGTCCTGCTGGACCTTGCCGTCCTTGAAGCTGATCTCCCCCAGCACTGCGTTGCCCAGCCCCATGACGCAGGCGCCCTCGAACTGCGAGCGGATGCGTTCGGGGTTGATTTGCGGCCCGCAATCCACGGCGATGTCAGCCTTGTGCACGATCAGAGTGCCGTCGTCTTTGACTTCGACCTCGATCACCGCCGCCACATAAGTGACGAAGCTGTACTGAACCGCCAGCCCCAAACCTCGGCCTTTTGGCAACTCGCGCCCCCAACCGGCGGCCTTGGCGGCGGTTTCCAGCACCGTGCGTAGCCGTGCAGTATCGATCGGATAACGCTCGGGGGATTCGCCGTAGTTCCACTCGTCACTCAAGGTGCGCGGATCGATCTGACGGTCCGGGCCGAGCAATCTGATCTGGTACTTGAGCGGATCCTGCCCGGCCTTGTGCGCCAATTCATCGACAAAACTCTGAATCGCAAAGCCGTGCGGGATGTTCGACACCGAGCGATACCAGCCGACGCGGGTATGCGCCGTCGCCTCCGGGTTTTCCAGGCGCACGTTGGGAATCGCGTAGGCCATGTTGGTGAACCCCATGCCCAGCTCAAACGCCGCTTCATGGTTCATGCCTGGCGCAAACAACGCAGTGATGCTTGGCGCCACGGTGCGGTGCAGCCAGGCGGAGGGCAAGCCGTCCTTGTTCAGGCCGGCTTTCATGTACTCAACCGACACGGTGTGGAAATACGAACAGTGGATGTCGTCTTCACGGGTCCATTGCACCCGTACCGCCTTGCCGGGGAACTCCTTGGCGAGGATCGCCGCTTCAATGATGAAGTCAGGCTTGGATTTTCGACCGAAGCCGCCACCGAGCAAGGTGACGTTGAACGTGACGTTATCGAACGGGATGCCGAGGCGCTCGCCAATCCTTGTGCGGGTCACTTKCGGCGCCTGACTCGGCCCCCAGGCTTCGCAGACACCGTCCTTGAAGCGGGCAATGGCGACCATCGGCTCCATTGGCGCCTGCGCCAGGTGCGGCAGGTAATAGGACGCTTCGAGGATGTTGTCGGCGCTGTCCATGGCCTCCTCGATGTTGCCGGTATTGCGCACTACTTTGCCGGGCTTGAGGGACGCGGCTTCCAGTTCCTTGCGATAGGCAATCGAGTCATAACTGGCATTCGGGCCGTCGTCCCACTCGATCTTCAGCGCCTCGCGGCCCTTGATTGCCGCCCAGGTGTTCCTGGCCACCACGGCCACGCCACCCAAAGGTTGAAATTCGGACGGCACCGGACTGGCACCGATCTGCAACACCTTGATCACCCCGGGGACTTTCATCGCGGCGCTGGCATCGAAGGTTTTGACCTTGCCGCCGTACACCGCCGGACGCGCAATGGTGGCGTAGAGCATGCCGTCGAAATACACGTCGGCCCCGTAAATGGCGCGACCGTTGACGATGTCGGCGCCATCGATGGCCTTGGTGCCTTCCTTGCCGATGTAGAGAAACTGCGACGGATCCTTGAGCCGAACGCTGTCGCGAGGGGGCACCGCCAGCGCACTGGCCGCCGCGGCCAGGGCGCCATAGCCCAACTCACGACCGGTCGGTGTATGGATGACTTTGTGCAGTTGCGCATGGCACTCGCCAACCGGCACTTTCCACTGCTCGGCGGCGGCCTGCTCCAGCATGGTTCGAGCGGCGGCACCGCACCGGCGCATCGGCTCGTACCAGTGACGCATGCTGCGCGAGCCGTCAGTGTCCTGGTTGCCAAAACGCACTTCGTCGCCCGGCGCCTGTTGCACTTTCACCTTCGCCCAGTCGGCGTCCAGCTCATCGGCCACCACCATCGTCAGGCTGGTGCGTACGCCCTGGCCCATTTCCGAACGGTTGCAGACCACGGTCACCGTGCCATCGGTGGCGATGCTGACATACACCTTGGGATCATCAATCGCGCCGTGGGGCATGCCGTCGGCGCCAAATTTCTTCGATGCCTCTTCGGCGAAAGCGTCCTGCCAGCCCCAACTGGCCGCCAGCACCAATGCACTGGTAGCACCGACACCTTTGAGGAAACCGCGCCGACTGAGATTACTCAGGGAAAAATCACTCGGTAGCTGGCTCATGCCTTGGCCTCCTTCAAGTGAGTGGAGGCCTGACGGATAGCGGTTTTGATCCGATTGTAAGTCCCGCAACGGCAAATGTTGCCGACCATCGCTTCTTCGATTTGCGCGTCGGTGGGGTTCGGATTGGTTTTGAGCAGCGCTGTCGCTGACATGATCTGCCCGCCCTGACAGAAACCGCATTGCGCGACGGCGGTATCGAGCCAGGCTTGTTGAACAATTTTGCCTATCGGATCGTTGTGCAGTTCATCAATCGTTGTGACATTCTGCCCAAATGCGGAACCGACGGTCGTAATGCACGCCCGCGCAGGCTGACCGTCGATATGAATCGTACAGGCGCCACACAGGCCCATGCCGCAGCCGAATTTTGTTCCTGTATGGCCGCCCGCCACATCGCGAATAGCCCAGAGCAGCGGCATCTCGTCAGGAACATCCATTTTGTAGGGTTGACCGTTGAGGATCAGAGTATTCATGGGCACGCCCGCATAGTTCTTGAGGTATGGGGTCGAGCAATCTGCCGTGGGATCTTGGTTCGTTATACGCAGATCGACTCAGGCTATTGAGGCTCTCTTATGCGACGGGAATGTCTGCACCGGGCCTTTGGTGGAGCAAATGTTTGCATCGTTAGGTGGCTAAGTTAACCCAGTATTAACAAAAAAGCCCTGCACAGTAGAAGGTGTGCAGGGCTTTTGAAATCAGTCTGGAAAGACTAGCTTCAATACTGATTGGGCTCCATTTCCAGGTCGACATKGAAACGTTCCGAAATGTCCTTCTGGATACGTTGCGCCAGATTGAGCAATTGCAGGCCGGTCGCGCTGCCATAGTTGACCAGCACTAGCGCCTGCAACTTGTGCACGCCGGCGTCGGCGTCGCGGAAACCTTTCCACCCTGCCCGCTCGATCAACCAACCTGCCGCCAGTTTCATTTGCCCGTTGGGTTGTGCATAAGCCACCAGATCCGGGTATTCACCCTTCAGCTGCGCGACCAGCGCCGCAGGCACTAACGGGTTCTTGAAGAAGCTACCGGCATTGCCCAGCACGGTGGGGTCCGGGAGCTTTTCATTACGGATGCTGCAAATCGCCTGGCTGACATCCGTGGCCGTCGGCTGCTCGATGCCTTGCTCGGTCAGGCGCTGACGCACCGGGCCGTATTCCAGGTGCAGATGCGCAGCGCGGTCGAGGGTGAAACGAACGCGCAGGATCAACCAGCGCCCCGGCTCCTGCTTGAACAGGCTGTCGCGGTAAGCGAAGTTGCATTCTTGCAGAGTGAAATCCCGCAGTTCACCGGTCCGGCGATCCAGCGCGGTCAGGCCGGCGAACACATCCTTGATCTCAACCCCATACGCGCCGATGTTTTGCATCGGTGCCGCACCAACGGTGCCCGGGATCAGGCTAAGGTTTTCCAGGCCCGACAAACCCTGCGCCAGGGTGTGCTGCACGAACGGATGCCAAGGCTCGCCGGCCTCGGCCTCAATCACGACTTTGCTGCCGTCATCACTGAGGATACGAATCCCGCGCGTGGCCATGCGCAGCACCAGCGACTGGATGTCAGCCGTCAGCAGCAGATTGCTGCCTCCGCCGATCACCAATAACGGAACGTCATGTTGTGCGGCGTAGGCCAGGGCTTCACGCACGTCGGCATCGCTATGGGCCTCGGCGAACAGGCGAGCCTGAACGTCGACCCCGAAGCTGTTGAACGGCTTGAGTGAAACCTGTGATTGAACCTGCAAACTCATAACCGTCCCTTCAATTCGATCACCAGCAAATCACTGGCGCGCTCGATCAGGTCCAGCACCTGTTCGAAGCCTTGGTCGCCGTCGTAGTACGGGTCCGGCACTTCATCGATTTCTGACTGGTAGCGACGCAGGAACAAGTCCAGCTCGGCTTTGCCCTTGGCCGGTTGCAAGGCCTTGAGGTGGCGCAGGTTGCTGTTGTCCATTGCCAGGATCAGGTCGTAGGTGGCGAAATCGGCGCGGGTGACTTGCTGGGCGCGCTGGGCGGACAGATCGTAACCACGCAGTTTGGCCGCAGCCTGGCTGCGTTTGTCCGGCGCCTTGCCGACGTGCCAGTCGCCGGTGCCGGCGGAGGCGACTTCAATCTGATCCGCCAGCCCCGCTTCGCGCAGTTTGTGCCGCAGCACGCCTTCGGCCGTTGGCGAACGGCAGATGTTGCCAAGGCACACGAACAGAACGCGCATCAGGCCTCCAGCAGGCGGCGAACGCGCTCAAGGTCTTCAACGGTATCTACACCAGCAGGCGGCGCGATGAGCGCATCGGCGACATGAATCCGCACGCCATGCCACAGGGCACGCAGTTGTTCCAGGGATTCAGTGTTTTCCAGCCAGCACGGGCCCCAGCTGACGAAGTCATGCAGGAAACCGGCGCGATAGGCATAGATGCCGATGTGGCGACGATACGGCACGCCTTCGGGCAATTGCTCACGGCTTTTGGCGAAAGCGTCCCGCGCCCACGGCAATGTCGCGCGACTGAAGGTCAGCGCCAGGCCATTGAGGTCGCTGACAACCTTGACCACGTTAGGGTTGAACAGGGTTTCCACGTCTTTGATCGGCTCGGCCAGGGTGGCCATGCGCGCTTCGGTGTGGGCAGCAAGGTTGGCCGCGACCTGATCGATCACGCTCGGCGGAATCAACGGTTCATCACCCTGGACGTTGACCACGATGGCGTCGGGCGCCAAGCCGAGTTTCGCGGCCACTTCGGCCAGGCGGTCGGTGCCGGAATTGTGGTCTTCGCGGGTCATCACGACTTCAGCGCCGAACCCGTTGCAGGCCTCGGCAATGCGCGCATCGTCAGTGGCAACCACCACGCGCTGTGCGCTGCTTTTGCTGGCCTGTTCCCAGACGTGCTGGATCATCGGCTTTCCGGCGATCAACAGCAGTGGTTTGCCCGGCAAGCGGGTGGAGGCGAAACGCGATGGAATGACAACGGTAAAGGCTGTGGTCATTTATCGAGACGCTCGTCGGTGGTCAGGGTGCGCGCTTCGGTTTCGAGCATCACCGGGATGCCGTCGCGGATCGGGTACGCGAGGCCTGCGCCCTTGCTGATCAGCTCGGTCTTGTCGGCGCTGAGCTTGAGTGGGCCTTTGCAGACCGGGCAAGCGAGGATGTCGAGCAATTTGGTGTCCATGAGCATTCCCTGGATAAAAACGGAGTTAAGGCAAAAGTCGATCCGGCAACAGGCGCATCAGCTGCGTATCGAACCAGGCCACGAAGGCCGGTGACGGCGCAGCATCGACCGCCAGGTACCACCAATCGGCGGCGGCGAAGGCACGGCACTTCACCGCGTCCTTTTCAGTCATCACCAAAGGCAATGACGGTGTGAAATTCAAGGCTTGCACGCTGTATTCGGCGTGGTCGGCAAACGCATGCGGAACTGGCTGCCAGTGTAGCGTTTCGAGGGTTGTGAAGAAACGCTGCGGATTGCCGATCCCGGCCACGGCGTGCAGCGCCTGACCTGCGCAAAAGTGGTCGAGGGGGCGCCGCTCACCGCTTTGCAAATTGATCAGGGCGGTGGGTTGCAGCTGGAAGGCGAATCCGCCATCGCGATCATCTGCAGCGCCGTTGTAGAGCACCGCGTCGACGCTTTGCAGGCGCTCGACCGGCTCGCGCAATGGTCCGGCAGGCAGGCAACGCTGATTGCCCAGGCCTCGGGCGGCATCGATCAGTACCAGTTCCAGATCCCTCGCCATGCGGTAATGCTGCATGCCGTCGTCAGAAAGAATCAGGTCCAGCGGCTCGCTCGCCAGCAGTGCCTTGACCGCACTGCTGCGGTCCGGGTCGATCATTAACGGCACGCCGGTGCGCTGGACGATCAACAGAGGTTCGTCACCCGCCATATCCGCGTCTTGATCCGCTTCCACGCGCCACGGCAGTTGCGGCGGTTTGGCGCCGTAACCGCGACTGACCACGCCTACCCGCAAACCGCTGCGCTGGCAATGCTCGATCATCCACAGAATCAGCGGCGTCTTGCCGGTGCCACCCACCGTGATATTGCCGACCACGATCAACGGCACGGGCGGCTGATAGATCTCGCCTTCACCGGCCAGGAATCGCTTGCGCTTGTTCATGACCACGCGCCGATACAACCACTCCAGTGGCTGCAACAGCTTCAGGGCCGGATGACCTTCGTACCATGCGGCGAGCAAGCGATCAGACATGGCCATCAGGGCGCGGGCGGCGCCGCCTCGACGGTGGTCATGCGCAAGTGGCTGAAACCGAGCTTGCCGGCGGCGTCCATGGCGGTGATGACGGACTGATGTTGAGTCTTGCCGTCAGCGCTGATGGACAGCGGCAGGCTGGTGTCGCCGTTGGATTCTTTTTGCAGCGCTTCCATCACTGTCGCCAGGTCGCTCTTGGGCAATACCCGATTGTTCAGCGAGAACACGCCTTCGGCGTTGATACCGATGTCCAGTTGCTTGGCCTGTTGATCTTCAGCCGGAGCACCGCTGATCGCTTCCGGCAGTTCGACTCGCAACTGGGTTTCACGGGTAAACGTGGTCGTGACAACGAAAAACAGCAGCAGGATAAACACCACGTCGATCAGCGACGCGAGGTTGATGTCTACCGTTTCCCGCGGCTTGCGGCGGAATTTCACGCTCTGCCCTCGGTCAGGTCCACATCGCGGTCACCCTGCACCACCTCGACCAGTTTGATCGCTTCCTGCTCCATGCCCACCACCAGTTCATCGATGCGGCGTTGCAGGAAACGGTGGAAAAACACGGCCGGGATGCCGACCATCAGGCCCGCAGCCGTGGTGATCAAGGCCTTGGAGATACCACCGGCCAGCACCGCAGCGTTAGTGCCCATGCCCGTGCCCATGAATGCGCTGAAAATATCGATCATGCCCAACACCGTGCCCAGCAAACCCAGCAACGGGGCCATGGCAGCAATGGTGCCCAAGGCATTGATGTAGCGTTCGAGTTCGTGAATCACCCGCGCAGCGGCCTCTTCGATGCACTCTTTCATGATCTCGCGACCATGTTTGGAGTTGGCAAGGCCCGCCGCGAGGATCTCGCCCAACGGTGAGTTGGCGCGCAGCTCCTTGAGTTTTTCTTTATTGAGTTGCTTGTCCTTGATCCACACCCAGACCTGTCCGAGTAGATGCTCCGGGGTCACACGGCTGCTTCGCAGGGTCCAGAGACGCTCGGCGACGATCGCCATGGCCGCGATGGAACTCAGAATGATCGGCAGCATCATCCAACCGCCGGATTTGACCAATTCCCACACAGTGACAATCCCCTCGAAAAAGTGCGCCACTCTAACATAGGGGGTGAGCGCACCGAAGACCGTGATGTCGCTTCCGGTCGAGCTTTAATAACTCCCGGCTATTTATTGATAGATGGCGGAGCGCGCCAGAAACGCCGTTCCAGACGCATTGTCCACGGTGGCTTGAAACGCCCCAATTGCAGATGAATGGCCCCTTGCTCGGCGCTGTCGTAAATCGCCATGCCGCGTTTTTGATAGCGCGCTACAACCGTGGGGTGCGGATGGCCAAAAGAATTGCCCTGCCCACGGGAAATCAACACCGCCTTGGGTTGCAACACGCTCAACAGGGGCATCGACGAGGAACTGCGGCTGCCGTGATGCGGTGACTGCAACCAATCGGTGACCACCGCCAGAGGACTCTCAAGCAAGGCCCGTTCGGCAGCGATGTCGATATCGCCGGTCAGCAACAGACGCTCGCCGCTGGCCTCTATTTGCAAGACGCAGGACTTCTGATTGCTGTCATGGGCTGACGTCCATTGCCACAGTTGGAAATTCACTCCGTCCCAGTTCCATTGCCGGCCACTTTCACACCCTTGGGCTTGCAGCTCGACAGGCAAACCCTCGGGATCGCCACTGAGCACCCGCTTGACAGGCAAACCATTGGCCACTGCTCGCGCACCGCCGGCGTGATCGGCATCGGCGTGGCTGATCAGCATCAGATCGAGCCCCCTTACCCCGAGTTTGCGCAACGACGGCAGCACCACCCGCTCACCAAGGTCGAGGTCGCCGAAACGCGGTCCGGCGTCATACAACAGCGTGTGATGGCGGGTACGCACGAGGATAGCCAACCCTTGGCCGACGTCCAGTTGCCAGACATCGGCCATGCCTTCAGACAACAACGGCCGAGGCGGAAAAACCAGCAACAGCAACAACGGCCACCCCAATGGGCGCAACGGCACACCCCGTGGCAGCAAGAGTAGAAAGGCCCCCAAAGTACCGAGCGCCCAACTCCACAATGGCACAGCCACCGGCACCCACGCGGGCAATTGCCCGGCCATCAATGCCAACACCTTGAACAGCCCGTCGATCAAACCACCCGCCAGCCACAGCAACCCTTCACCCGCATAGGGGATGGGTAACAAGAATGTCCCGAGCAAGGCAGGTGGTAACACCACCAGACTGATCCAGGGCACCGCCAGCAAATTGGCCACCGGCCCGCTGAGGCTGATTGGCAGGCCGAGCACCAGCAGCAACGGGCACAGACCGATTGCGATCAGCCATTGAGCCCGGGTCCAGGTTTGCCACCATCGCCAAGGCCCCAACCGCCCGCCAAAAGTGAAGATCAACACCGCCACGGCGGCGAAGGACAACCAGAAGCCCGGTTGCAAACTGGCCAACGGATCCAGCAGCAAAACGCCATTCAGCGCCAGTAGCAGCGGCCACCAGGCGCCGAGGTGACGAAAGCGCAGCCGCCACAACAGCACCAGACCAATCATCACGCAAGCGCGTTGCACCGGAACGTCGAAGCCGGCCAGCAGCCCGTAAGCCAGCGCTGCCGAAAACGCCAGCCCGCAGGCCCAGGGCAGCCACGGCAAACGCCCTGGCCACAGCCCGAAACGTGCCAGCCCGGCGATCAGCTGATAGACCAACCCCGCCAACAATCCAATGTGCTGCCCGGATATCACCAGCAGATGCACGGTGCCGGTGTCTTGCAGCACTTGCCATTCCTCACGACTCAGCCCGGCGCCGTCACCGAGTACCAGCGCCGTCAACGCTGCGGTTCGGCCCTGGGCATCGATCGCTTGTAAACGCTGGCGGATGCCGTCGCGCCAGGCCCATTGGGCTTCGTTGAGCCGCTCACCCGCCTTGACCGTCCCGGTCGCTCCGATGTGTTGCGCCAGTAACCAGGCGTCGTAATCGAAGGCATGCGGATTGAGCAGCCCAGAGGGTCGCTTCAACTTGACCGCCAGTCGCCAGCGCTCGCCACTGTTGACGGACGGTCCGTCGTACCAGGCCAACCGCAAACGCTGGGGCAACTTCGTTCGGCGTGATTGGCTGTCCGCCAATTCGAATTGCACCACGCCGTCGGCATTTTGCGGCAACCCCGTCACCCGCCCTTCTATCCAGCGGGTTTCCCCATCAAGTTTCAGTGGCAGGCGATCATCCAGCGCCCACTGCGCATTCGCGCACGCCCAACTGAAGCCGAACAGGAAAAACGCCAACGGATAGGTCCGAAAAGGCAACAGCATCAAACCCACTGGCGGCAGTAACATCCATAACCCGACCGGCGGTAAAACCGGCAAAAAACGCAAGGCCAACAGACCCAACGCCAGCGCTAACGTCCCTGTGCGCATACACTCCTCCTGGAGAGTTCCCATCTTGGCTTAGGCTTAGCCGGCTAATCGCACAGACGCCGTTAATAATTGTCACAAAGTCTGAATGGGTGGTTCGAAGAATCCAGACATACTTGCCGCCTTAACCGACCGAGAAGCCTTATGCCCCGGCGCTTGTTCAAACGCTACATGCCAGACCCGACCAGCATCAAGGAACACAAATCCTTACGCTTTCTCGGCACGTTGCTGCATGACCCCAACCTCTGGCACCTCAACCGCCACTCTGTGGCTCGGGCGATGGCAGTTGGCCTGTTTGCGGCGTTTTTGCCGGTCCCGATGCAAATGCTGCTGGCTGCAGTGCTTGCCATCATGGTCCGGGGCAATATGCCGATTGCGGTGAGCCTGGTCTGGTTGACCAACCCGATTACCATGCCTGCCGTATTTTTCTGCACGTACCAGACCGGTGCCTGGCTGTTGGATGTGCCCACCCGCCAGTTGCCGGACTCATTGTCCTGGGAATGGGTCAGGAGCGAGCTGTCCACGTTATGGCAACCGTTTTTGCTGGGGTCGGTACTCACCGGACTGGTAATGGGTGCCCTCGCCTATTTCCTGACCATGATGTATTGGCGCTGGTGGGTGGCGCGGCAGTGGAGGCGACGCAAGAAAAGCCGGATGTAGAATGCAAAACGGCCTCCATTTTTGGAGGCCGTTTTTGTATGTAGTGTTTGAACTGGCGCCATCGCGGGCAAGCCTGCTCCCACACGGGATCTATGTCTCGCTGAAGATCCCCTGTGGGAGCGGGCTTGCCCGCGATGGGGGCGCTGCGGTCTTGATCAGGTACGCATCCCGCGACCACTGACCAGCAACCGTGCGCAACCGATGTACAACACGACGGTCGCCACCAGCATGAAGGTGATCGCGATGCTGATCCGGATGTCCGAAACGCCGAGAATGCCGTAACGGAAAGCGTTCACCATGTGCAGAACCGGGTTCGCCAGGGACACGGTCTGCCAGAACGGCGGCAACAGGGAGATCGAGTAAAACACCCCGCCCAGGTAAGTCAGCGGTGTCAGCACGAACGTCGGGATGATCGAGATGTCATCGAAATTGCGCGCAAACACGGCGTTGATGAAGCCCAGCAGCGAGAAAATCGTCGCGGTCAGCACCACCACCAGAATGGTTACGCCCAGGTGATGCACTTGCAAATCCGTGAAGAACAGCGACAGCAACGTCACGATGACCCCGACCATCAGCCCGCGCAGCACGCCACCCAGGGTGTAGCCGATCAGAATCGTATGCGGCGAGACCGGCGACACCATCAACTCCTCGATGGAACGCTGGAACTTGCTGCCAAAGAAACTCGACACCACGTTGCCGTAGGAGTTGGTGATCACCGACATCATGATCAGCCCCGGCACGATGTACTCCATGTAGGTGAAGCCGCCCATGTCACCGATCTGGCGACCGATCAGATTGCCGAAGATCACGAAGTACAAAACCATGGTGATGGCCGGCGGCAGCAGCGTCTGCGGCCAGATTCGGGTAAAGCGCCGGACCTCACGGTAAACGATGGTATTGAGGGCAACGAGGTTGGGTTGCAGCTCGGAACTCATACCGCCACCTTCGACAGATTTTTCTCCACCAGAGACACGAACAACTCCTCGAGGCGATTGGTTTTGTTGCGCAGGCTCAGCACTTCGATGTTTTGCTGCGCCAACTGAGTAAACAGCGCGGTGATGCCCATGGCTTTGTCGACCTGCACTTCCACGGTGTGGCTGTCGATCAGCCTGGTCGGATAGCCGAGCAACTGCGGCGCACTGGTCAAGGTGTTTTTGGTATCGAGCAGGAACGTTTCCACATGCAGTTGGCTGAGCAACTGTTTCATGCTGGTGTTCTCGACGATGGTGCCGTGGTCGATGATGCCGATGTTGCGACACAACTGCTCAGCCTCTTCCAGATAGTGCGTGGTGAGGATGATGGTGATGCCTTTCTGGTTCAGTTCGGTGAGAAAGGTCCACATCGAGCGACGCAGTTCGATGTCCACCCCTGCGGTTGGTTCATCGAGGATCAGCAGGCGCGGCTCATGAACCAGCGCACGAGCGATCATCAGGCGTCGCTTCATACCGCCAGACAGCGAGCGTGAAGGTGTATCGCGTTTGTCCCACAGCCCCAGTTGGGTCAGGTATTGCTCGGCGCGTTCCTTGGCGATTTTCGCCGGTATGCCGTAGTAACCGGCCTGGGTCACGACGATATCGAAGGTCTTTTCGAACTGGTTGAAGTTGAATTCCTGGGGTACCACGCCGATGGAGCGCTTGAGTTGCGCAGGATTTTTGTCCAGGTCGTGACCGAAGATATTCACCGTTCCACTGGTCTTGTTCACCAGGGTCGAGAGAATGCCGATGGTCGTGGATTTGCCGGCGCCGTTAGGCCCGAGCAAGGCGAAGAAGTCACCTTCGGCGACGTCCAGATCGATACCACTCAGGGCCTGGAAACCGTTGCCGTAGGTTTTGGTTAGCTGCCGGATGGACAGAGCGGAACTCATATCGGATTACGCACCAAGAAGGAAGAAAGGAATAAAAGACGGCCGGCGGCGACAGGTACAACCGCGGCGCGTGAGCGCAATGGTGCTTGTCGCCGCCACACAAGTACAGTCAAGTGTGTCGATAGTGAGTATTAAGTCAACGCAGTCATAACGGCTTTTTGATACGCCGGACGCTGTTTCAACCGGGCGTACCAGGCTTCAAGATGCGGTTGCGGTGCGCGCTCGATCGGCATCTCGAACCAGGCATAAATAAAACTGCCGAGCGGGATGTCGCCCATGCCGATTTCGTCGCCGGACAGGTACGGTTTGGCGGCCAATGCCTGATTGGCCATCGACAGCAGATCCTCGCATTCCTTGATAGCGGCGTTGATGGCCGACCAGTCCTGCTGATCTGCCGGGGTGCGCAACACGCCCCAGAATACGGTGCGGAACGGGCCCGCTAGACTTGAGGTGGTCCAGTCCATCCACTTGTCGGCCGTGGCGCGGGCTTTTATATCCGCCGGATACCAGGCGCTGCCGTTGGCATGAAAAGCCATCAGGTAACGCACGATGGCGTTGGATTCCCACAGCACAAAACCGTCGTCTTCGATCACCGGCACGCGACCATTGGGATTCATCGCCCGATACTGCGGCGTATCGACGACACCAAAGGCGCCGCCTGCATCAATCGCCTCGTAGGCCAACCCCAGTTCTTCGGCGGCCCACAATGGCTTTTTGACATTCGACGAGTTTTTCCGACCCCAGATCTTCAGCATGACCGCCTCTTTTTCGACAAGTGGGCAGGCAGCATACGCCGGATCAGGCGCGACTCAAATCGCTCTGCATATCCCCCAGCAGCAAGGGCAGTTGCTCGCTGAACAGGTGCGGATAGCACTTTTCCAAGTGTTCGAAAAAGAATGCTTGCGGCACATCGGTGAACTGGCCGTGGTCGACCAGGTATTCCATCAACTGCGCGCCATCGCGATTGAACGGATGAAAAACACTGTCGTTGATGCCGTCGAATTCCAGCGGCGCGACATTGAACAGTTCACAGAGTTTTTGGTTGAACGCCGGGGTTGACTTGACCCACCGGTCATTCAGATACAGCTCCGTATAGCCGTGCATCGCAAACACATCGCTCTTGAGCAATTCAAGCAAACGTGGGGTCGACAGGTGATTGCGCACATCGGCCAGTCCGATCCGCGCCGGGATCCCGCAATGTCTTGCGGCACCGGCCAGTAACGTGGCTTTGGGCACGCAATAGCTTTCCCCGGTGGCCAGCGCATAACTGCCGCGCAGGGTCTCCGGGTCGCGGCTGAACGTATAGGGGTTGTAGCGCACGGCCTCACGCACCGCGTAATAAAGGCCGATCGCCTGTTCGACCGGATCTCGACGGCTGCCGCGATGTTGTTCGGCGAACTCCATCACCGAGGGGTGGTCACTATCGATGAAGCGGCCAGGACTCAAGTACTCGTGCATGAGAATAATCTCCAGGGGAAGCCCGGAGTCTAACGACAGGTTCAGCACAGAGATAACGACGTTTCGGCCAAACTTGGGCGCATTGCCGCGTAGGAAACGAACGATTTCCCGAGCGTGTTGCCAACCGAGCCTACAAATCTCATCCAGGGTTTCCCACGATTTCAATCACATCGCTCTGACCACCCTGTTTGGCGGATGCCGTCTAAGCTCTGAAGGTTGGATTTACCCTGGTTCACGGAGGATTAAATATGCTGCTGTTGTGGATACTGGTTCTGGTTGTCGGGATAGCCTGGTTAGCCCACCGTCGCATCGCTCCCCTGCCCGCTCTTTGCATCGTTGCCGTTTACGTGGTGGCAATGGGGGCTTTCAGCCGTGCGCCCGGTTGGCTGCTGCTGTTGTACTGGGTGTTGATCGCAGCCGTTGCGGCGCCATTGTTGCTGCCCGACCTGCGTCGCAAGTTCTTCAGCGCGCCGCTGTTCAACTGGTTCCAGAAAACCCTGCCACCGATGTCGCAAACCGAACGCGACGCCATCGACGCCGGCACCGTGTGGTGGGACGGCGAACTGTTCAGCGGTCGCCCTGACTGGGACAAGCTGTTGTCCTATCCAAAAGTCCAACTGAGCGAAGAGGAAGAGGCCTTCATCGATGGCCCGACCGAAGAGCTCTGCGCCATGGTCACCGACTGGCAGATCGGGCAAGACATGGACCTGCCCGCCGCGGCCTGGACGCACATCAAGGAAAACGGCTTCTTCGCGCTGATCATTCCCAAAGAATTCGGCGGCAAAGGCTTCTCCGCCTATGCGCACTCACAGGTCGCCATGAAACTGGCGACCCGCAGCGGCGACCTCGCATCCACCGTAATGGTCCCCAATTCACTCGGCCCCGCCGAACTGCTGCTGCATTACGGCACCGATGAACAACGCAACCATTACCTGCCACGCCTGGCCCGAGGCGACGACATTCCTTGTTTCGCGTTGACTGGCCCGCTGGCCGGTTCCGACGCCGGGGCAATGCCCGACACCGGAGTGATCTGCAAAGGTGAATGGGAAGGCAAGGAAACCCTTGGTCTGCGCCTGAATTGGGAAAAGCGTTACATCACCCTCGGCCCGGTAGCGACCCTGCTCGGCCTCGCCTTCAAGGCCTATGACCCGGACCATTTGCTGGGTGACGAAGAAGACCTGGGCATCAGCCTGGCCCTGATCCCGACCGACACTGCAGGCGTGGAAATCGGTCGCCGTCACTTGCCACTGGGTGCCGCGTTCATGAACGGCCCGAACTCTGGCAAGGACGTGTTCGTGCCGCTCGACTTCCTGATCGGCGGCCAGGAAATGCTCGGCAAAGGCTGGATGATGCTGATGAATTGCCTGTCGGTCGGGCGTTCGATTTCGTTGCCGGCTGTCGGCACCGGCGCTGCCAAATTCACCAGTCTGGTGACCGGCCAGTACGCCCACGTTCGCGAACAATTCAACGTGCCACTGTCGGCGTTCGAAGGGATTCAGGAAGCCATGGCGCGCATCGGCGGCAACGCCTGGATGATGGACGCGGCGCGCATGCTGACCGCCAACGCGGTGGATCTGGGCGAGAAACCATCGGTGCTGTCGGCGATTCTCAAGTACCACCTCACCGAGCGCGGTCGCGAGTGCATCAGCCATGCGATGGATGTTCACGGTGGTAAAGCCATCATCATGGGGCCGAACAACTACCTCGGCCGCGGCTGGAATGGCGCGCCGATTTTCATCACCGTGGAAGGCGCGAACATTCTCTCGCGCAACCTGATGATCTTCGGCCAGGGGGCGATTCGTTGCCATCCGTTCGTGCTCAAGGAAATGGCCCTCGCCGGCCGCGAAGACAAGGACCAGGCGCTCACCGAGTTCGATGGCCTATTGCTCAAGCACATCGGTTTTGCCGTGAGCAACGCCGCCAGCACACTGGTGCTGAACCTCGGTTTCGGGCACTTCGAACACACTCCGGGCAACAAGCTCAGTCAGGGTTACTTCCGGGCGCTCAACCGCCAGGCCGCGGCGTTCGCCCTGCTGGCGGACCTGAGCATGATGCTGCTGGGCGGCGAGTTGAAACGCCGCGAACGCCTGTCGGCCCGCCTGGGGGATGTGCTCAGCAATCTGTACCTCGCCTCTGCCGCCCTCAAGCGTTACCACGATCTCGATTCACCGGAGCACATGGCGCCGCTGTTTACCTGGGCCATGGAGGAAAGCCTTGGCCAGTCGGAACGAGCACTGGATGAACTGCTGACCAATTTCCCGAACAAGGTGCTGGGTTGCCTGCTGCGGATCATCGTGTTCCCGTTCGGCCGTCGACACAAAGGGCCATCCGATTCTCTCGGCGCAGAAGTAGCCGCCGTGATTGGCCGCGCCAAGGGCGACCCGACACTCGAAGAGTTGCTGGGTGGTTGCTATCGACCGCAATCGACCGATGACGCTGTCGGGGCTTTGCAACACGCCTGTAATTTGCTCAATGCAGCGCAGCCACTGCAGAAAAAACTGCACCAGGCGCTCAAAAGTGGCCAGCTCAAACCGGCCGCCGGGGAAAACGTCATTGATGCAGCGCTGGAAGCGGGCGTATTGCAGGCAGCGGAAGCGCAGACACTGCGTGCCGCCGAAGCGGCGCGACGCAAGGTGATTGATGTCGATGATTTCGATAAAGAAGAGTTGGCGCTGGCGCAAGGAAAGGTCCGCTGATCCAGCCATACATGTACGCCAATGCAAAATGGGCGCGGGCGCTTTATACTCCCGCGCCCGTTTTGCTCTTGAGGACTTATCTCGTGTCCAACGTCGTTGCCGACCATCTCGTCTTGCTTGACCACTTGCGCAGCATCCTGGTCGCCGTGGGTGAGGCCGAACAGGTTCCCGAAGAAAGCCATGCCTTGTTCCTGGAGCGCTTCGACGAACTGCGTGCGTTGCTGCCGGTCGATCCGATCGAAAGCCAATACCTGGGCCAGGACATTCTGTGCCAGGTGATCACCCGCTACCCGCAAATTGCCCACCTGGTCCCGCGTGACCTGCTGTGGTACTTCGCCGGTGACTGCCTGCATTACATGCCCGATGAAGAAATCGATCTGTACCAGGCGCTGGAAGAACGTCGTTTCGAAGCTGAACAGAACGACGAACCGTTTGACTGGAACCAGGAAAAGCAGCTGCTGGCGATGTCGAACGACGACGCCAAGCACTGATCCCCGATCAGTTATACAAAAGGCCCGCATGATTGAACATGCGGGCCTTTTTTTCGCTGGTTGATATGGTGCCTGTAAGGACGCCTTCGCGGACAAGCCCGCGATAGCGTCAGTCAAAGCAACCCATCGCTCTCAGGCAACTCATATTCCCCCGCAATTTTGCCCGGCTTCCCCTGCTTGCTCAGCGTCGGCTCCTTCTCCAGACACTCCACCAGATAGTCGATAAACACCCGCAATTTCGGCGGCAGATAACGCGTCGGCGAATGCAACAACCACGCGCCGCCGTGGTACGACGCCAGAAACGTCCACTCCGGCAACACCTGGACGATCAGCCCCTGCTCCAACGCATAACGCGCCGTGAAATACGGCAGGCTGCCAATGCCGATGTGCTGCAACACCGCGCCCAATCGCACACCGGTGTGATTGGCGGCGTATCGCCCACGCACGCCGACTGTGACCGCTTTGGTGCCTTTCTTGAACTTCCAGCGCGCATCGCTCGGGGTTTCACCCAGATAGATGCAGCTGTGGTTGAGCAAGTCGTGAGGATGGGTCGGTGTACCGTGTTCGGCCAGGTATTGCGGCGTGGCGCAGAGCAAATGGTCGATGGTCAGCAATTGCCGTCCGACCAAACCGGCGGGTGGTTGATCGGTAATACGGATGGCGAGATCAACATGGTCGTCAATCAGATCCACCTGCCGATCCTCAAGCAACAGCTCCACATCGACTTTGGGATAACGCCGCAGAAACTCCGGCATATGCGGGTGAATCACGAATCGCCCCACGGCCTTGGGCACACTGACCCGCACCAACCCTTCGGCTTCCTGGGTGAACTGCCCGCTGATTTCCATCACCGATTTGGCGGCGCTGACCATTTCCTGGCAGCGCTTGAATACCTCTTCGCCCCCGTCGCTCAGCCGCAATTTACGCGTGGTTCGTTGCAACAGACGCGTGGCCAGCGCCTTCTCCAGACGGGAAATACTGCGGCTGACCGCCGAAGGAGAAGTGCCCAGTTGACGGGCCGCTTCAGAAAAGCTGCCGGTCTCGACCACCTTGACGAAAATCGCCATTTCACCGAGCAGCGGTAGCGGAAGATTTATGCTCACAGCGCAACAGTCCTTTGATGATTGAACGGATTATCACGCAATTCCACGCTTCATATAATAAAAATAGAAACTTTAATAAGGGCATGGAATATGACGCTTCGCCTCTTTTTCCATAGCGATGACCTCAAGGCTAATGTGGAAGTCCTGGATTGCACGCCCTACGAGAACGAATATGCGGTGGTTCTGCGTGCCACGCTGTTTCACCCCCAGGGTGGCGGACAGCCCTTTGATACGGGCTGGATCGGCGATAGCCAGGTACTGCGCGTCATCCAGGACCCTGACCGGATCATTCATTTCGTCGACCAACCGGTAAAATCTGGCATGACCCTGATTCGGGTGGACGGGGAGCGTCGTCAGTTCAATACACGCATGCATTCAGCCGGGCATCTGATCGGCCACTTCGTCCAAGCCAAGGGCTGGATGCCGATGAAGGCGCATCACTGGCCGGGCGAAGGCCGCGTGCAGTTCAAGGCTCTGGAATGCGCACAGGATATCGATGCCCAAACCATCCAACTTGGCATCGAACAGTGGGCTACCCAGGATTTTCCGCGTCTGACGTCGTTGCGCGAAGGCGCCCGGGAAATCGGTTTCGGTGAACTGCCCGCCTACGGCTGCGGCGGCACCCATGTTCGGAGCCTGAAGGAGTTGGGCACAGTCACGATCGCGTCCCTTTCATTGAAGAAGGGAACGCTGTCAGTCCACTACAACGTGGATTGAGCATTTGGGCGATGCCAGCACCGTCATCGCCTGACGCCGGGGGAGCCTGCGTTCGCGGGTTCTGTTGACTATCTGATAGATGGACCTAAGAGATGATGCTTGACGTCGAGCGTCTCGATGAGACGTGCATAATAAAACTGGCCAATGAAGAAGTCCTCGCCATCCGCGTCAAGGGCTTGTTGCCCCAGTCGCTGGCGATTCAGATTGGCGACAAGATCCTCGCCCCGGGCTTCGAGGGCTATATCAATGCGCCGAGTATCGGCCGCATCGGCATGGCGTTTTATGAAGCGGAAAACCAGCCGCTGCTGATCGAAGACTACTTCGAACGCGCCACCCGCAACATTGCGGAGTTGCGTAACCGTTGTGCGCCCTATTCGTCCCCGGTCGACACCCTGCGCTGCATGCTCGATGAATCCTGGCCGGCGGGTGCACACCTGGAAAACCTCTATGGCCGCAAGATGTATGTCGGGCTGTCACGGGTGGTGAAACCAGGGGTTTGCTTCCTTGCCCACCACGATATTTTCGCCAAGGACGCTCCGGACAGTTACCAGGCCAGAAGCCTGGAAGCGCAGTTCGCCTGCAACGTTTACCTGAACATGCCGGCCGAGGGCGGTGCTCTGCAGGTGTGGGACGACGACATTTCGCCGGATCAGTTTGACAACATGCGCGGCGACAGTTACGGCATCGACCCCGCCCTGCTAGGCCCTCCGACCCTGGAGATTCGCCCTGAGCCAGGCGATTTCATCATGTTCAATTCGCGTCGCATGCACTCGGTGACACCGGGCGTGGCGGATCCACGCCTGAGCCTTTCGTTCTTTGTCGGTTACCGCGGCAATGCTTCACCCCTGACCTTCTGGAGTTGAGATGCTTTCAAATTACCTGGGCGAATTTCTGGCGCTGGCGACTATTCACTTTCTGGCCGTGGTCGCACCTGGGCCGGATTTCGCCGTGACCATTCGCCAGAGCGTGCGTTTCGGCCGATGGGTGGGCATCTGCACGGCGTTGGGTATCGGCGCGGGGATTTCCGTGCACGTGCTGTACACCCTGCTCGGGGTCGGCGCACTGATGCATACCACGCCTTGGCTGTTGACGGTGGCCAAGGTCGCGGGCGGCGCCTACATTTTGTACCTCGGTGTCAGCCTGTTGCGCAGCAGACCCAAGTCCGCACTTGAGGGCGATAAAGGCTCGGACGAACCCGTCGCCGAACAAACACTGTTGAAGGCATTTACCACCGGGTTTCTGACCAACGCGACCAATCCCAAGGCGACGCTGTTTTTTCTGGCGATTTTCACCACCATCATCAGCGCCACAACGCCACTCAAAGTCCAAGCGCTTTATGGGGTCTGGATGTGTTTTGTGAATGCACTGTGGTTTGTGATCGTCGCACTGTTCTTTTCCAGTGCCCGGGTACGGTTGCTGTTCATGCGCATGGGCCATTGGTTTGAACGGACAATGGGGGTGATTCTGATCCTGTTTGCCGGGCGCTTGATCCTGTCGATGTAAAAAAACCTCAAACGTGAAGGGCCCGCACAGTCTGACTGGCGAGCCTTTTTTAGACAAAACCCCTCCGTGTCAGGCTACCTGTCACCCTTGTTGATTGACTCATTCATTCAAGAGGGCGAAGGTGCATAACAATGTCCAATCTAGGCAAACGCTACGACGACGACTTCAAAGATTGGGTCGTCTTGCAAATGATGCCGCCTCTAAATCGCTCAGTGGCAGAACTCGCCATTGCGCTTAATCTCACGCCTCAGTCACTGCGAAACTGGAGACAAATGGCTAGAGATAAAGGTTTGATCGTGCCGGGAAATG
>NZ_JBFUKU010000074.1:0-22469 GCF_056400685.1 Pseudomonas sp. P5_A12
GGGGTGACGTGTCCATACGTCACTCCGCTTTTTTACAACCTGCGATCGCCCTTTCAGGCTTTATTTACGGGAGGTCTTCTTGACTAAGCCAGCCATACTCGCCCTTGCTGATGGCAGCATTTTTCGCGGCGAAGCCATTGGAGCCGACGGTCAAACCGTTGGTGAGGTGGTGTTTAACACCGCAATGACCGGCTATCAGGAAATCCTTACCGATCCTTCCTACGCCCAACAGATTGTTACCCTGACTTATCCGCATATCGGCAACACCGGCACCACGCCGGAAGACGCCGAATCCGACCGCGTCTGGTCTGCTGGCCTGGTCATCCGTGACCTGCCACTGGTTGCGAGCAACTGGCGTAACACTATGTCTCTGTCCGATTACCTGAAAGCCAACAACGTTGTGGCTATCGCCGGTATCGACACCCGCCGCCTGACGCGCATCCTGCGTGAAAAAGGCGCACAGAACGGCTGCATCATGGCCGGTGACAATATTTCCGAAGCCGCCGCCATCGCCGCCGCGCAGGGTTTCCCTGGCCTCAAGGGCATGGACCTGGCAAAAATCGTCAGCACCAAAGAGCAGTACGAATGGCGCTCGACTGTCTGGGATCTGAAAACCGACAGCCACGCGACCATCGACGCTTCCGAGTTGCCGTACCACGTGGTCGCCTACGACTACGGCGTCAAGCTGAACATCCTGCGCATGCTGGTCGAGCGCGGTTGCCGCGTGACCGTGGTGCCTGCGCAAACGCCTGCTGCCGATGTGCTGGCTCTGAAGCCGGATGGTGTGTTCCTGTCCAACGGCCCTGGCGACCCGGAGCCTTGTGACTACGCGATCCAGGCGATCAAGGACGTGCTGGAAACCGAAATTCCGGTATTCGGCATCTGCCTCGGTCACCAGCTGCTGGCACTGGCCTCCGGCGCCAAGACCCTGAAAATGGGCCACGGCCACCACGGTGCCAACCACCCGGTCCAGGATCTGGACAGCGGTGTCGTGATGATCACCAGCCAGAACCACGGTTTTGCGGTAGACGAAGCGACCTTGCCCGCCAACGTTCGCGCGATCCACAAATCGCTGTTCGACGGCACCCTGCAAGGCATCGAGCGTACTGACAAGAGCGCCTTCAGCTTCCAGGGTCACCCGGAAGCCAGCCCTGGCCCGAACGACGTAGCGCCATTGTTCGATCGCTTCATCAACGAGATGGCCAAGCGACGCTGATCGCTCGCCTTGATGGTGCAAAGCTTGAGGGCGGTCCCGACACCGGCGGCCCCCTCAAGGCTTCAAAGATTGAACAAGACGGCTTGCCGACTGACCTGCGGATTTGAGTGACAAACCCATGCCAAAACGTACAGACATTAAAAGCATCCTGATTCTCGGCGCTGGCCCGATCGTTATCGGCCAGGCCTGCGAATTCGACTACTCCGGCGCCCAGGCCTGTAAAGCCCTGCGCGAAGAGGGTTACCGCGTCATCCTGGTGAACTCCAACCCAGCCACCATCATGACCGATCCGGACATGGCCGACGCCACCTACATCGAGCCGATCAAGTGGCAGACCGTTGCCAAGATCATCGAAAAAGAGCGTCCGGACGCGCTGTTGCCAACCATGGGCGGCCAGACCGCTCTGAACTGTGCACTGGACCTGGAGCGCGAAGGCGTTCTGGAGAAGTTCGGCGTAGAAATGATCGGCGCCAACGCTGACACCATCGACAAGGCTGAAGACCGTTCGCGCTTCGACAAGGCGATGAAATCCATCGGCCTGGACTGCCCGCGTTCGGGTATCGCCCACAGCATGGAAGAGGCCAACGCGGTTCTTGAGCGCCTGGGCTTCCCGTGCATCATCCGTCCGTCCTTCACCATGGGCGGCACCGGTGGCGGTATCGCTTACAACCGTGAAGAATTCGAGGAAATCTGCGCTCGTGGTCTGGACCTGTCTCCAACCAAAGAGCTGCTGATCGACGAATCCCTGATCGGCTGGAAAGAGTACGAGATGGAGGTTGTCCGCGATAAGAAGGACAACTGCATCATCGTCTGCTCCATCGAAAACTTTGACCCGATGGGCGTGCACACCGGTGACTCGATCACCGTTGCGCCGGCACAGACCCTGACGGACAAGGAATACCAGATCATGCGTAACGCCTCGTTGGCGGTACTGCGTGAGATCGGCGTGGAAACCGGCGGCTCCAACGTTCAGTTTGGCATCTGCCCCGACACTGGCCGTATGGTCGTGATCGAGATGAACCCGCGTGTATCCCGCTCTTCGGCACTGGCCTCGAAAGCCACGGGTTTCCCGATTGCGCGTATCGCTGCCAAGCTGGCGATCGGCTACACCTTGGACGAACTGTCGAACGAAATTACCGGCGGCGCTACTCCTGCGTCCTTCGAGCCGTCCATCGACTACGTCGTGACCAAGCTGCCACGTTTTGCCTTCGAGAAGTTTCCGAAAGCCGACGCGCGCCTGACCACTCAAATGAAGTCGGTCGGTGAAGTCATGGCCATCGGCCGGACCTTCCAGGAATCCCTGCAGAAAGCCCTGCGTGGGCTGGAAGTGGGGGTTTGCGGCCTGGACGAGAAGCTCGACCTGAGCAACCCGGAAAGCATGAGCGTGCTCAAGCGCGAACTGACCGTGCCGGGTGCCGAGCGTATCTGGTACGTGGCTGATGCCTTCCGCGCCGGTCTGTCGGTCGAAGATATCTTCGGCATGAACATGATCGACCCGTGGTTCCTGGTGCAGATCGAAGATCTGATCAAGGAAGAAGAGAAGGTCAAGACCCTGGGTCTGGCCAGCATCGACCACGACTTGATGTTCCGCCTCAAGCGCAAAGGCTTCTCCGACATGCGTCTGGCCAAGCTGCTGGGCGTGACCGAGAAGGCTCTGCGTCGCCACCGTCACAAGCTGGAAATCTTCCCGGTCTACAAGCGCGTTGACACCTGCGCGGCCGAGTTCGCCACTGACACCGCTTACCTTTACTCGACGTACGAGGAAGAGTGTGAAGCCGCGCCGTCGGGCCGTGACAAGATCATGATCCTCGGCGGCGGTCCAAACCGTATCGGCCAGGGCATCGAGTTCGACTACTGCTGCGTACACGCGGCACTGGCGCTGCGCGAAGATGGTTACGAGACCATCATGGTCAACTGCAACCCGGAAACCGTTTCCACCGACTACGACACCTCCGATCGCCTTTACTTCGAACCAGTGACCCTGGAAGACGTGCTGGAAATCGTCCGCGTCGAGAAGCCGAAGGGCGTGATCGTCCAGTACGGCGGCCAAACCCCGTTGAAACTGGCGCGTGCACTGGAAGAAGCCGGCGTACCAATCATCGGCACCAGCCCTGATGCCATCGATCGTGCCGAAGACCGTGAGCGTTTCCAGCAAATGGTTGAGCGCCTGAACCTGCGTCAGCCGCCAAACGCTACCGTGCGCAGCGAAGACGAAGCGATTCGTGCTGCCGCCAAGATCGGTTACCCGCTGGTGGTTCGTCCGTCCTACGTACTGGGCGGCCGCGCGATGGAAATCGTTTACGAAGAAGAAGAGCTGAAGCGCTATCTGCGTGACGCGGTGAAAGTGTCAAACGACAGCCCGGTGCTGCTCGACCACTTCCTCAACTGCGCCATCGAAATGGACGTGGATGCAGTCTGCGACGGCACCGACGTGGTGATCGGCGCGATCATGCAGCACATTGAGCAGGCAGGCGTTCACTCCGGTGACTCCGCGTGCTCCCTGCCGCCGTACTCGTTGCCTGTACACATCCAGGACGAGATGCGCGAACAGGTCAAGAAAATGGCCCTGGAACTGGGCGTGGTCGGCCTGATGAACGTTCAGTTGGCGCTGCAAGGCGAAGACATCTACGTCATCGAAGTCAACCCGCGCGCTTCCCGTACCGTTCCGTTCGTGTCGAAGTGCATCGGTGTTTCCCTGGCGATGATCGCGGCTCGCGTGATGGCCGGCAAAACCCTGAAAGAAATCGGCTTCACCAAAGAAATCATCCCGAACTTCTACAGCGTGAAAGAGGCGGTGTTCCCATTCGCCAAATTCCCTGGCGTGGACCCGATCCTGGGCCCAGAGATGAAGTCCACCGGTGAGGTGATGGGCGTGGGCGACACCTTCGGCGAAGCATTCGCCAAGGCCCAGATGGGCGCCAGCGAAGTGCTGCCGACTGGCGGTACCGCGTTCATCAGCGTGCGTGACGACGACAAGCCATTGGTTGCAGGCGTGGCCCGTGATCTGATCAACTTGGGTTTCGAAGTGGTTGCCACTGCCGGTACTGCCAAGCTGATCGAGGCTGCTGGCCTGAAAGTGCGCCGTGTGAACAAGGTGACCGAAGGTCGTCCGCACGTGGTCGACATGATCAAGAATGACGAAGTCACCCTGATCATCAACACCACCGAAGGTCGTCAGTCGATCGCTGACTCGTACTCCATTCGTCGTAATGCCTTGCAGCACAAAATCTACTGCACCACGACTATTGCTGCTGGCGAAGCCATCTGCGAAGCGCTGAAGTTCGGTCCCGAGAAGACCGTGCGCCGCTTGCAGGATCTACACGCAGGATTGAAGGCATGATCAAATACCCAATGACCGTCCAGGGCGCGAAAGCCCTGGAAGAAGAACACGCTCACCTGACCAAGGTCGTCCGTCCCAAGCTCAGCCAGGACATCGGGACGGCCCGCGAATTGGGTGACTTGAAGGAAAACGCCGAATACCACGCTGCTCGTGAGCAGCAGGGGATGGTCGAGGCGCGGATTCGTGACATTGAAGGCCGGATTCAGAATCAGGTCATCATCGACGTCACGACCATTCCTCACACCGGCAAAGTGATTTTCGGTACCACCGTTGAAATCGCCAACGTTGAGTCGGATGAGCGCGTCACTTATCACATCGTGGGTGAGGACGAGGCTGATTTCAAACTCGGCAAAATTTCTGTCGGTTCGCCACTTGCCCGCGCCTTGATAGCCAAGGAAGAGGGTGACGTGGTTGCCGTCAAAACGCCGAGCGGCGTCATCGAGTACGAGATTGTCGAAGTTCGCCATATCTAAAGGCCTGCGCCCGCTACGTGCGGGCGCTATGGTTTGGCAGCTGGCTCAGATGTTGTGGGTTGGCGGTCTGTGGCTGGTACACATCGGTCTGGCGCCGGCGTTGGGCCGAATAGGTCTGGCGCCGCTGCTGATCGACGAAATTGCAGGCATGCTGAATGCGCTGATGGTGGGATTTGCCACAGCGTGCGTAATTTTTCAGGCTTTGGTGCTGGTACAGGCCGAGGGCCTTGCCAGTCTATGGCGCGATATTCGCGGGCAGTTGCTGCTGATGGCGTTGTATGCGTGCGCGATGTTTTTCGCGGTGCGCTTCGGCTGGCCGGATGCGGTGCGTTTGCAGGTGTTCAGCTATCTTGTTCTGGGCTTTTCCGGGTTGGTGCTGGTGTTGCAGCCGGTGCCGGGGAGGAGCGGCAGGGTGCGCGAAGCACACCCTTGACCCTTGCCATCACTTGAAGCGATGGACGTTCGACAGCTGCTTGTTGACGCTGAAGTTCTTGCGGTAAATCAGTGCCATCTTGCCGATGACCTGAACCAGATCCGCTTTGCCGACCTTGCAGAGTTCTGCAATGGACGCCAGGCGCGATTCGCGATCGAGGATGTTGAGCTTGATTTTAATCAGCTCGTGATCCGCCAAAGCGCGTTCAAGTTCGGCTAACACACCTTCAGTCAAACCGTTGTCAGCCACAATCAAAACTGGTTTCAGATGGTGGCCAATGGATTTGTACTGTTTCTTCTGCTCTTGAGTGAGCGGCATAATCTGACCCTTTCGTCTGGATTCTGTAAAATGGCGGCCATTTTACCCGAGGGCTCGTGGATCCGCCCAACTAATCACGACCCTTATYATCGAGGTGCCCAATGGCGCGTTCCAAGACAAGCCTTGGTTGGCTGAAAAGACATGTCAACGATCCCTATGTGAAGCAGGCGCAGAAGGATGGCTACCGCTCGCGTGCGAGTTACAAACTTCTGGAGGTCCAGGAGAAATACAAGCTGATCCGTCCCGGCATGAGCGTTGTCGACCTGGGTGCGGCGCCCGGGGGTTGGTCGCAGGTGACTAGCCGTCTGATCGGTGGTGAGGGGCGTCTGATCGCCTCGGACATTCTGGAAATGGACAGCATTCCGGACGTGACTTTCATCCAGGGTGACTTCACCGAGGACGAAGTGCTTGCGCGGATCCTTGAAGCTGTGGGTAATTCGCAGGTGGACCTTGTGATTTCCGATATGGCCCCCAATATGAGTGGTACGCCTGAAGTGGACATGCCAAAAGCCATGTTTCTTTGCGAGCTGGCGCTTGATTTGGCGGAACGGATACTCAAGCCGGGTGGTAATTTCGTGATCAAGATTTTTCAGGGCGAAGGGTTTGATGTTTACCTGAAGGATACTCGTCGGAAATTCGACAAGATCCAGATGATCAAGCCAGACTCTTCTCGCGGCAGTTCCCGCGAGCAATACATGCTGGCTTGGGGTTACCGCGGGCGTAGTGAGTAAAACGAGGTTTTTTGGCGGGGCGATAGGATTTTCGTATTTCGCCCCGTGAGCATTTGCGAATATTGTGTAGAAAGTGTTTCACAAAGGGTTACAGACGGCGCCTGCCAGAGCCGTAGGTAATGTAGTAAGTTAGGCCGGTGAATATCATGCGAAGCGCGCGCCATTAGCGGAGCTTGCTTCAGAGGGTAGTTAATTGAACGATATGGCAAAGAATCTGATCCTGTGGTTGATCATCGCGGCTGTCCTGGTGACAGTGATGAACAACTTCTCCAGCCCTAACGAGCCGCAGACCCTCAACTATTCCGACTTCATCCAACAGGTCAAGGATGGCAAGGTTGAACGCGTAGCGGTTGACGGCTACGTGATCACCGGTAAACGCACCGATGGTGACAGCTTCAAGACCATCCGTCCGGCAATCCAGGACAACGGTCTGATCGGCGACCTCGTGGACAACCACGTCGTAGTCGAAGGCAAGCAGCCTGAACAGCAAAGCATCTGGACTCAACTCCTGGTCGCAAGCTTCCCGATCCTGGTGATCATCGCCGTGTTCATGTTCTTCATGCGGCAGATGCAGGGCGGAGCAGGCGGCAAAGGCGGACCGATGAGCTTCGGCAAGAGCAAGGCACGCCTGCTCTCTGAAGATCAGGTGAAAACGACCTTGGCTGATGTTGCGGGTTGCGACGAAGCCAAGGAAGAAGTCGGCGAACTGGTCGAGTTCCTCCGGGATCCGGGCAAGTTCCAGCGCCTGGGCGGTCGTATTCCTCGCGGCGTGCTGATGGTCGRCCCTCCGGGTACTGGTAAAACCTTGCTGGCCAAGGCGATTGCCGGCGAAGCGAAAGTGCCGTTTTTCACCATCTCCGGTTCCGACTTCGTTGAAATGTTTGTCGGTGTCGGTGCCAGCCGTGTTCGCGACATGTTCGAGCAGGCCAAGAAACACGCGCCATGCATCATCTTCATCGATGAAATCGACGCCGTTGGTCGCCACCGTGGCGCCGGCATGGGCGGCGGTCACGATGAGCGCGAGCAGACTCTCAACCAGTTGCTGGTAGAGATGGACGGCTTCGAAATGAATGACGGCATCATCGTTATCGCTGCAACCAACCGTCCAGACGTATTGGACCCGGCATTGCTGCGTCCAGGCCGTTTCGACCGTCAGGTTGTGGTGGGTCTGCCAGACATTCGTGGTCGCGAACAGATTCTCAAGGTTCACATGCGCAAAGTGCCAATGGGTGACGACGTCGCTCCGGCAGTGATCGCTCGCGGTACACCTGGTTTCTCCGGTGCTGACCTGGCTAACCTGGTGAACGAGGCCTCCTTGTTCGCAGCCCGTGCCGGCAAGCGCATCGTCGAAATGAAAGAGTTCGAACTGGCGAAAGACAAGATCATGATGGGCGCCGAGCGCAAATCCATGGTCATGTCCGAGAAAGAAAAGCAGAACACCGCTTATCACGAAGCCGGTCACGCTATCGTTGGTCGCGTCGTGCCAGAGCATGACCCGGTTTACAAGGTCTCGATCATCCCGCGCGGTCGTGCGTTGGGTGTGACCATGTTCCTGCCGGAAGAAGATCGTTACAGCCTGTCCAAGCGTGCGCTGATCAGTCAGATCTGCTCGCTGTACGGCGGCCGAATTGCTGAAGAGATGACCTTGGGCTTCGATGGCGTCACCACGGGTGCCTCCAACGACATCATGCGTGCCAGCCAGATTGCGCGGAACATGGTGACCAAGTGGGGCTTGTCGGAAAAACTCGGTCCGTTGATGTATGCCGAAGAGGAAGGTGAAGTGTTTCTCGGTCGCGGCGGCGGTGGTCAGAGCGCAAGCTTCTCTGGTGAGACGGCCAAGCTGATCGACTCCGAAGTACGCAGCATCATTGATCAGTGCTACGGCACGGCCAAGCAGATTCTCACGGATAACCGCGACAAGCTTGATGCCATGGCGGATGCCTTGATGAAATACGAGACGATTGATGCTGATCAGATCGATGACATCATGGCGGGTCGTGCTCCTCGCGAACCTCGTGACTGGTCAGGCGGTACCGGTACGTCCGGGACACCTCCGGTGGTGCAGGATGAGCGTCCGGAAACACCGATCGGCGGTCCCGCTGCTGACGTATAAGGTTTGAAATGACTTTTGTTCAGTCCTCGACCCGGTTGCCTTGCGGCAACCGGGTTCTTGATTTGGCCCAGACGCATGTCATGGGCATTCTCAATGTCACTCCTGATTCCTTTTCTGATGGCGGCCGATACAGCCAGCTCGATGCGGCTCTGCGCCATGCCGAGTCGATGGTAGCGGCAGGCGCGACGTTGATTGATGTCGGTGGCGAGTCAACCCGTCCAGGTGCCCGGGCGGTTTCTCCGCTTGAGGAGCTGGAGCGCGTAGCGCCTATCGTTGAGCGTATCAATCGCGAACTGGATGTGATTATTTCTGTCGATACCTCCACGCCAGCGGTTATGCGCGAGACTGCGCGGTTGGGTGCTGGCTTGATCAATGATGTGCGCTCGCTACGTCGAGACGGTGCCCTGGATGCTGCGGCAGCCACCGGGCTACCCGTGTGCCTGATGCATATGCTCGGTGAGCCGGGCGACATGCAGGACAATCCGCACTACCAGGACGTCACTAAAGAGGTTGGCGAGTTTCTCGCCGAGCGCATGGTTCAGTGCGCATCGGCGGGAATCCCCTCGGAGCGGATTATTCTTGATCCGGGTTTTGGCTTCGCGAAAACCTTGCAGCACAATCTAAGCTTGTTTAAGCACATGAAGGCCTTGCATGCCTTGGGGCGGCCTCTGCTGGTCGGGGTTTCGCGAAAGAGCATGATTGGTCAGGCCTTGAATCGCCCGGTTGGGGAGCGTCTGTACGGTGGTCTGGCGCTCGCAGCGCTGGCTTCGGCCAATGGGGCGCGTATATTGCGCGTCCATGATGTAGCCGAAACAGTGGATGTGGTGCGGATGATCGCCGCAGTGGAATCAGCCGAATAAAAATGATGGAGCACTTATGAGTAAAAAATACTTTGGCACCGACGGTATTCGTGGCCGGGTCGGTGAATACCCGATCACTCCTGATTTCATGCTCAAGCTCGGCTGGGCTGCGGGCATGGCGTTTCGCAAGATGGGCGCCTGCAAGGTGCTGGTAGGCAAAGACACCCGAATCTCTGGTTACATGTTCGAGTCGGCACTCGAGGCCGGTCTGACGTCGGCAGGCGCTGACGTGATGCTGCTGGGCCCGATGCCTACACCGGCAATCGCCTACCTGACGCGCACCTTTCATGCCGAAGCTGGCATCGTGATCAGTGCCTCGCACAATCCTCACGATGACAATGGCATCAAGTTCTTCTCCGGAAAGGGCACCAAGCTTCCGGATGAAGTCGAGTTGATGATTGAAGAGTTGCTTGATACGCCGATGACCGTGGTTGAGTCGAGCAAGATCGGTAAAGTGTCACGTATCAACGACGCCTCTGGCCGTTATATTGAATTCTGCAAAAGCAGCGTCCCGACCAGTACCAGCTTCGCGGGCCTGAAGATCGTCATCGACTGCGCTCACGGGGCAACCTACAAGGTTGCCCCGAGTGTGTTCCGTGAGTTGGGCGCTGAAGTCGTTGTACTGTCCGCTCAGCCTAACGGCCTGAACATCAATGACAATTGCGGTTCGACCCATATGGGTCAATTGCAGGCTGCCGTATTGGCCGAACATGCCGATTTGGGTATCGCATTCGATGGTGATGGCGATCGCGTCCTGATGGTCGATCATACGGGCGCCATTGTTGACGGGGACGAGCTGCTTTACATCATCGCCCGCGATCTGCATGAGCGAGACGTGCTGCAAGGTGGTGTGGTCGGTACGCTGATGAGTAACCTGGGGCTGGAGCTGGCCCTGGCTGATCTGTCGATTCCATTTGTGCGCGCCAACGTTGGCGATCGGTATGTCATCGCTGACTTGCTTGAGCGTAACTGGTTGGTGGGTGGTGAGAACTCGGGGCATATCGTCTGCTTTAACCACACGACTACTGGTGATGCGATCATCGCGGCATTGCAGGTTCTGATGGCGCTGAAAAGGCGTTCAGAAGGTCTGGCGCAGGCTCGTCAGGCGCTTCGCAAGTGCCCGCAGGTGCTGATCAATGTCCGATTTGGTGGTGGTGCGAATCCGCTCGAGCATCCATCGGTCAAGGAGGCCAGCGATCGCGTCACCAAGGCAATGGCGGGTCGTGGTCGTGTGCTCTTGCGCAAGTCCGGGACAGAGCCATTGGTGCGTGTCATGGTCGAAGGCGAGGACGAAACACAGGTTCGCGGTTACGCCGAAGAGCTGGCAAAACTGGTTACTGAAGTTTCTGCCTGAATTCGGCTTGCCAGCCACGATTGTGTTGGGTAACATCTGCGCCCACTTTGACCGACGAGGTACAGCATGCGTCGCCCTATGGTAGCTGGTAACTGGAAGATGCACGGTACCCGCGCCAGCGTCGCTGAGCTGATCAACGGCCTTAGTCATCTGGCCTTGCCGAGCGGTGTTGATGTAGCGGTATTCCCGCCTTGCTTGCATATCAATCAAGTGATTGATGGTTTGGAAGGAAAGTCGATTTCGGTCGGCGCGCAGAACTCTGCGGTGGAATCCGGGCAGGGCGCATTGACCGGTGAGGTTGCGCCGAGTCAGTTGGTGGATGCAGGCTGTTCCCTGGTGCTTGTCGGGCACTCTGAGCGCCGCCAGATAATGGGCGAGCGAGACGAGATGCTGATTCGCAAGTTCGCAGCGGCACAGGCATGTGGCTTGATTCCGGTGTTGTGTGTAGGGGAAACCCTTGAGCAGCGCGAAGCCGGGAAAACTCTTGAGGTTGTCGGGCGTCAGCTGGGCAGTATCATAGAGGAGCTGGGTGTCGGTGCTTTTGCAAATGCAGTAATTGCTTACGAGCCGGTCTGGGCCATTGGTACCGGGCTGACTGCTTCGCCGCAACAGGCGCAGGATGTGCATGCAGCCATTCGCGCTCAGTTGGCGGCAGAGAATTCTGAAGTCGCACAAGGTGTGCGGCTTCTATACGGCGGCAGCGTGAAGGCGGCCAATGCGGTCGAACTGTTCGGCATGCCGGATATCGATGGGGGGCTCATTGGTGGAGCTTCCCTGAATGCAGATGAGTTCGGTGCGATCTGTCGCGCCGCGGGAAACTGAAAAAATGCTGGAAACAGTCGTAGTCGTTTTTCATCTGCTGGGTRCATTGGGCGTAGTTGCTCTGGTATTGCTGCAGCAGGGTAAAGGTGCGGATGCTGGCGCGTCTTTCGGAGCAGGTGCTTCAAATACTGTGTTCGGAAGCCAAGGTTCCTCTACCTTTCTTAGTAAGTTTACTGCTATACTTGCCGCAGGTTTTTTCATAACCAGCTTGGGGTTAGGTTACTTTGCTAAAGAGAAAGCTCACCAGCTGACTCAAGTAGGTCTCCCAAATCCAGCGGTGTTGGAAGTTCCAAAGCAGCAACCGGCTTCTGATGATGTCCCGGTGCTTCAAGAGCAAAAGTCGGCTAATCCAGCGACTGACGTACCTCCAGCTCAAGAGCAAAAGTAAGAAGGGTTTCAAACGTAGTATTGCCGAGGTGGTGGAATTGGTAGACACGCAACCTTGAGGTGGTTGTGCCCATAGGGTGTAGGGGTTCGAGTCCCCTTCTCGGTACCAATTATCAGGAGAGCCCGCTGTTGCGGGCTTTCTTGTAGGTGGAAGGTTACATTGACCCTGTCAGGGATCGGTCGTATACTTCCGCCCCAGCTTTGTCGCGGGGTGGAGCAGTCTGGTAGCTCGTCGGGCTCATAACCCGAAGGTCGTCGGTTCAAATCCGGCCCCCGCAACCAGTTTAAGGAGCCCCTTTTAAGGGGCTTTTTGTTAGCTGGACACTTTCTACGCCGCTGTTCGACGGCGTTTCAAGGATGGGCGTTTCGCCCATTTTTTTATTTTGCATAGCATGCACATACATGCACGAGGGGGTTCAGGTGTCGAGCAAGCTAGAAGAGTTGCAGGCCTTGTTGGCCCCGGTGGTCGTGGCCCTGGGCTATGAATGCTGGGGTATCGAGTTTTCGGCTCAGGGTCGTCACTCGATGTTGCGCGTTTATATCGATAAAGAGGGCGGCGTGCTGGTGGACGATTGTGCCATTGTCAGCCGTCAGATCAGCGGTGTCCTGGATGTTGAAGATCCTATCGCCGTTGAATATACCCTTGAGGTTTCCTCGCCTGGCATGGAACGCCCGCTGTTCACTATTGAGCAGTTTGCAAAATTTGCCGGTGAACAAGTGAAGATCAAGCTGCGCTCGCCCTTTGAAGGACGACGCAACTTTCAGGGCCTTCTGCGTGGTGTAGAAGAGCAGGACGTCGTGGTGCAGGTTGAAGACCATGAATTTCTGTTGCCGATCGATATGATCGACAAGGCCAACATTATTCCCAGTTTTGACTGAGACGCGGATCCCGCGGATCCAATGGCTTGCGAAAGGCGAGGCGTACGATGAGCAAAGAAGTACTGCTGGTTGTTGAGTCGGTATCCAATGAAAAGGGCGTACCGGCAAACGTAATTTTTGAAGCGCTGGAGCTGGCTCTGGCCACTGCTACCAAAAAGCGTTTCGAGGACGAAGTCGATCTGCGTGTGGAAATCAATCGCCACACCGGTGCTTACGAGACATTTCGTCGCTGGACGGTCGTCGAAGAAGCAGATCTGGACGATCCGGCCATTGAAACCTGGCCGAGCAAGGTTGCCGAAACGCATCCAGGTTCCAAGGTTGGCGATGTAGTCGAAGAAAAAATTGAATCCATCGAGTTCGGCCGTATCGCTGCACAGACTGCCAAGCAAGTCATCGTGCAAAAAGTTCGTGAAGCCGAGCGCGCTCAAGTCGTTGACGCCTATCGCGAGCGCCTGGGGGAAATCATCTCCGGCACCGTGAAGAAAGTGACCCGCGACAACGTGATCGTCGATCTGGGCAACAACGCTGAAGCGTTGCTGGCTCGTGAAGACATCATTTCCCGCGAAACCTTCCGTGTCGGCGTGCGTCTGCGTGCGCTGCTCAAGGAAATCCGCACCGAGAACCGCGGCCCGCAGTTGATCCTGTCGCGTACCGCGCCGGAAATGCTTATCGAGTTGTTCCGCATCGAAGTGCCGGAAATCGCTGAAGGCCTGATCGAAGTAATGGCTGCGTCCCGTGACCCGGGTTCGCGCGCCAAGATCGCGGTCCGCTCCAAGGACAAACGCATCGACCCGCAGGGCGCTTGCATCGGTATGCGCGGTTCGCGCGTCCAGGCAGTGTCGGGTGAGTTGGGCGGTGAGCGTGTGGATATCGTCCTGTGGGACGATAACCCGGCTCAGTTTGTAATCAATGCAATGTCGCCGGCTGAAGTGGCGGCAATTATCGTTGACGAAGATGCCCATGCAATGGACATCGCCGTTGGCGCAGACAATCTGGCTCAGGCCATTGGTCGCGGTGGTCAGAACGTGCGTCTGGCTAGCCAATTGACTGGCTGGACCCTGAACGTGATGACCGAATCGGACATCCAGGCTAAGCAGCAAGCAGAAACCGGCGACATCCTGCGCAACTTCATCGACGAGCTGGAAGTCGATGAAGACCTGGCACAGGTGCTGGTAGATGAAGGCTTCACCAGCCTGGAAGAGATTGCCTACGTACCGTTGGAAGAAATGCTCAACATCGACGGCTTTGACGAAGAAACCGTCAACGAGCTTCGCGCTCGTGCCAAGGATCGTTTGTTGACCAAAGCCATCGCTACTGAGGAAAAGCTGGCAGACGCCCATCCGGCCGAAGACCTGCTCTCGCTTGAGGGTATGGACAAGGATTTGGCGATGGAACTGGCGGTGCGCGGCGTAATTACCCGCGAAGACCTGGCCGAGCAGTCTATTGACGACCTGCTCGACATCGACGGCATTGACGATGATCGTGCCGGCAAGTTGATCATGGCCGCCCGAGCCCACTGGTTCGAGTAATTAGGCGCGGCCTGAGGAGAGAAGTGCATGACGCAAGTCACGGTGAAACAACTGGCCGATGAGGTCAAAACACCGGTAGAGCGCCTGTTGCAGCAGATGCGTGAGGCAGGTCTGCCGCATACCGCCGCCGAAGAAAATGTGACTGACAGTGAGAAGCAATCGTTGCTGACTCATTTGAAAAGCAGCCACAAGGCGAAAGTGGAAGAACCACGCAAGATCACGCTGCAGCGTAAAACCACCAGCACCCTGCGTGTTGCTGGCAGCAAAAGCATCAGCGTTGAAGTCCGTAAAAAGAAAGTTTTCGTACAGCGCAGCCCGGAAGAAATCGAAGCCGAGCGCAAACGCGAACTGGATGAACGTCGCGCAGTAGAAAACGCTGCTCGTCAGAAGGCTGAAGAAGAAGCCAAGCGTCGCGCCGAAGAAGAAGCGCGTCGCCAGCCTGCTGCTGCGCAATCGGCTACTTCCGGCGCTGTTGCTGCGCCTGCTGCAGTTGCCGAACCTGTGCGTGAAAGCGCGCCGGTTGTAGCGGCTGCACCAGCACCGTCTGCTGACGTTCGCAACAAGCAGAACGAGCAGCGCCGTCCGGACAAACCACGTGCCGACGATAACAATCGTCGCAGCGGCGGTGGCGATGGAGAGCGCAAAAACGCTCCGCATCGTGCTTCGGTCAAAGAGAAAGCGCCTGCGCCACGTGTTGCGCCACGTACTACCGACGAAGAAAGCGATGGCTTCCGTCGTGGTGGTCGCGGCAAGGCCAAGCTGAAGAAACGCAACGCCCACGGTTTCCAGAGCCCAACCGGCCCTGTCGTGCGTGATGTGCAGATTGGCGAGACCATCACTGTTGGCGATCTCGCCAATCAGATGTCGGTCAAGGCTGCTGAAATCATCAAGTTCATGTTCAAACTGGGTACTCCAGCGACCATCAACCAGGTACTGGATCAGGAAACTGCTCAGCTGGTAGCCGAAGAGCTGGGCCACAAAGTGACCCTGGTCAGCGACACCGCCCTGGAAGATTCCCTGGCCGAGTCCCTGAAGTTTGAAGGTGAGACGTTCTCCCGTGCACCGGTTGTGACCGTAATGGGCCACGTTGACCACGGTAAAACCTCGCTGCTCGACTACATCCGTCGTGCCAAGGTAGCTGCTGGCGAAGCCGGCGGTATCACCCAGCACATCGGTGCGTACCACGTTGAAACTGATCGCGGCATGGTCACTTTCCTCGACACCCCGGGTCACGCCGCGTTTACCGCAATGCGTGCTCGTGGTGCCAAGGCGACCGACATCGTGATCCTGGTAGTTGCAGCGGACGACGGCGTGATGCCGCAGACCATTGAAGCCGTTCAGCACGCCAAGGCTGCCGGTGTTCCACTGGTTGTTGCAGTGAACAAAATCGACAAGCCGGGCGCAGATCTCGATCGCATCCGTAGCGAACTGTCGGTTCACGGCGTGACCTCGGAAGAGTGGGGCGGCGACACCCCGTTCGTATCGGTTTCGGCGAAAGTCGGTACTGGCGTGGACGAGTTGCTCGAAGCTGTTCTGCTGCAAGCCGAAGTTCTCGAACTTAAAGCAACACCTTCGGCCCCTGGCCGTGGCGTTGTGGTTGAATCGCGTCTCGACAAAGGTCGTGGCCCGGTAGCTACCGTTCTGGTTCAAGACGGTACCCTGCGCCAAGGCGACATGGTCCTGGTCGGTTCGAACTATGGCCGTGTACGTGCCATGCTCGACGAGAACGGCAAGCCAATCAAAGAAGCCGGTCCTTCCATCCCTGTCGAGATCCTCGGCCTGGACGGTACTCCGGACGCTGGCGATGAGATGAGCGTGCTGTCGGACGAGAAGAAAGCCCGTGAAGTGGCTCTGTTCCGTCAAGGCAAGTTCCGCGAAGTCAAGCTGGCCCGTGCTCACGCCGGCAAGCTGGAAAACATCTTCGAAAACATGGGTCAGGCAGAGAAGAAGACGCTCAACATCGTCCTCAAATCCGACGTCCGTGGTTCGCTGGAAGCGTTGAACGGTGCCTTGAACGGCCTGGGTAACGACGAAGTGCAAGTGCGTGTTGTTGGTGGCGGTGTCGGTGGTATCACCGAATCCGACGCTAACCTGGCACTGGCCTCCAACGCTGTACTGTTCGGCTTCAACGTGCGTGCCGATGCTGGCGCTCGCAAGATCGTCGAGCAGGAAGGTCTGGATATGCGTTACTACAACGTGATCTACGACATCATCGAAGACGTCAAGAAAGCCCTCACCGGTATGCTGGGCAGCGATGTTCGCGAGAACATCCTGGGTATCGCTGAAGTGCGTGACGTGTTCCGTTCGCCGAAGTTTGGCGCGATCGCCGGTTGCATGGTTATCGAAGGTGTTGTTCACCGTAACCGTCCAATCCGTGTACTGCGTGAAGACATCGTTATCTTCGAAGGCGAGCTGGAATCCCTGCGCCGCTTCAAGGATGACGCTTCCGAAGTACGTGCCGGCATGGAATGCGGTATTGGCGTCAAGAGCTACAACGACGTCAAACCTGGCGACAAGATCGAAGTTTACGAGAAGGTTCAGGTTGCTCGCAGCCTCTGACTCGCGCACTTCAAGGGCCACGGCGAGCCGCCGCATGCAAGTGCGCGGCACGGCGTCAGGACTCTAAACGCAACGCCCGGTCTGGCTTTTGTCAGGCCGGGCGTTTGCCGCTTTCAGACCCCTCGGGTTTCACCGTGGGGCAGTAACAGGTAACAAGACATGGCAAAAGAATACAGCCGTACCCAACGTATCGGCGATCAGATGCAGCGTGAGCTGGCACAGCTGATCCGTCGTGAAGTCAAAGACCCGCGCGTCGGCCTGGTCACCATTACCGCTGTTGAAGTCAGCCGTGACGTCGGTCACGCCAAGATCTTCATCACCGTGATGGGTCAGGACAACGCCGAAGACATCGCACAAAGCATCAAGGTGCTCAACTCCGCCGCTGGTTTCCTGCGTATGCAGTTGGCCCGCGAAATGAAGTTGCGCAGCGTTCCTCAGTTGCACTTCCACTACGACGAAAGCGTCGTGCGTGGCGCGCACCTGTCGGCCCTGATCGAGCGTGCGGTGGCTGAAGACAATCAGCACCCGGTAGCCGCTGAACCCGAAGACGCCAAGGAGTAATCGGTGGCTCAGGTCAAACGTATCCGTCGTAACGTCAGCGGCATCATCCTGCTCGACAAGCCGCTGGGGTTCACCTCCAACGCCGCGTTGCAGAAGGTTCGCTGGTTGTTGAACGCCGAGAAGGCCGGGCACACCGGCAGTCTTGATCCGCTGGCCACCGGCGTGTTGCCGTTGTGCTTTGGTGAAGCCACCAAGTTTTCGCAATACCTGCTCGATTCCGACAAGGCCTATGAAACCCTGGCGCAACTGGGCAAGACCACCACCACGGCCGATGCCGAGGGTGAAGTTTTGCAGGAACGCCCGGTGACCGTTGGTCGCGCCGATGTCGAAGCTGTTTTACCCGGTTTTCGTGGGCAAATCAGTCAGATACCGCCGATGTACTCGGCGCTCAAGCGTGATGGTCAGCCGCTGTACAAGCTGGCCCGTGCAGGCGAAGTAGTGGAGCGCGAACCGCGTTCTGTTACTATTGCGCGCTTGGAATTGCTGGCCTTTGAAGGTGATACTGCGCGGCTTGCGGTGGATTGCAGCAAAGGCACCTATATCCGCACCCTGGTGGAGGATATTGGTGAGAAACTCGGTTGTGGCGCTTACGTTGCTGAACTGCGACGTACCCAGGCCGGGCCTTTCACGCTGGCGCAGACAGTCACGCTTGAAGAGCTGGAAGCGGTACATGCCGAAGGCGGCAATGAAGCGGTTGATCGCTTCCTGATGCCATCGGACAGCGGCCTGCTGGATTGGCCACTGTTGCAGTTCTCGGAGCACAGCTCGTTCTACTGGCTTAACGGCCAACCGGTTCGAGCCCCGGATGCACCGAAGTTCGGCATGGTACGGGTACAGGATCACAACGGTCGCTTCATCGGTATCGGTGAAGTGAGCGAAGACGGGCGCATCGCGCCACGTCGACTGATTCGGTCAGAATGACCGGACGAGGGTGGCTGTTAACAGGCACGGTCACTACTCATTTTTAGATACAGGGATTTGTCCCTGGCCTGTTGAAGCTGTTTTTCTGAAACAGTTTCCTGATAAAAGGATTGCCTCATGGCTCTCGACGTTCAAGAAAAAGCTCAAATCGTAGCTGACTACCAGCAAGCTGTTGGTGACACTGGTTCGCCAGAAGTGCAAGTTGCACTGCTGACCCACAACATCAACAAGCTGCAAGGTCACTTCAAGGCCAACGGTAAAGATCACCACTCCCGTCGTGGTCTGATCCGCATGGTAAACCAGCGCCGTAAGCTGCTGGACTACCTGAAAGGCAAGGATCTGGGTCGTTATCAGACTCTGATCGGTCGCCTGGGTCTGCGTCGCTAATAAGCGATTGCGCTAGAGGTTGGTTGTCTGTCGCGCGTCAGTGGGTTTCCCGCTGGCGCATGGCAGGCTCCCAGCCTCAAGTTTTATCTGGATATACGTTTTACCCTGGACAGGCGTTGGGCCGATTCCCGACATTGCCCAAGAATTTCGCAAGAAGACAAGTTCCCCAAGAGCCACAAAAGAAGGTAGGACACCGTGAACCCGGTAATCAAAAAATTCCAGTTCGGTCAGTCGACCGTTACCCTCGAGACTGGCCGTATCGCCCGTCAGGCCTCCGGCGCAGTATTGGTCACCGTTGACGACGACGTCAGCGTATTGGTGACTGTCGTTGGTGCCAAGCAAGCGGATCCAGGCAAGGGCTTTTTCCCTCTGTCCGTTCACTACCAGGAAAAAACTTACGCTGCCGGTAAGATCCCTGGCGGTTTCTTCAAGCGCGAAGGCCGTCCTTCCGAGAAAGAAACCCTGACTTCCCGACTGATCGACCGTCCGATCCGTCCGCTGTTCCCAGAAGGCTTCATGAACGAAGTGCAGGTTGTCTGCACCGTCGTTTCCACCAGCAAGAAGACCGATCCGGACATCGCTGCGATGATCGGTACCTCGGCTGCACTGGCCATCTCTGGCATTCCTTTCGATGGCCCGATCGGCGCTGCCCGCGTTGCGTTCCACGAAAGCACCGGTTACCTGCTGAACCCGACTTACGAACAACAGAAAGCTTCCAGCCTGGACATGGTCGTTGCCGGTACGTCGGAAGCCGTGTTGATGGTTGAATCGGAAGCCAAAGAGCTGACCGAAGACCAGATGCTGGGCGCGGTACTGTTTGCTCACGACGAGTTCCAGGTGGTGATCAACGCCGTTAAAGAACTGGCCGCCGAAGCAGCCAAGCCGACCTGGACCTGGGCTCCACAGCCAGAAGCGACCGCTCTGCTGGGCGCTATCCGTGCCGAGTTCGGCGACGCGATCTCCCAGGCTTACACCATCACCATCAAGGCCGACCGTTACGCTCGTCTGGGCGAACTGAAAGACCAGGTGGTTGCCAAGCTGTCCGGTGAAGAAGGTCAGCCTTCTTCCAGCGAAGTCAAAGCTGCTTTCGGCGAAATCGAATACCGCACCGTTCGCGAAAACATCGTAAACGGCAAGCCACGTATCGACGGCCGCGACACCAAGACCGTACGTCCTCTGAACATTGAAGTCGGTGTTCTGCCAAAGACCCACGGTTCGGCTCTGTTCACCCGTGGCGAAACCCAGGCTCTGGTTGTTGCAACACTGGGTACTGCCCGTGACGCACAACTGCTGGACACCCTGGAAGGCGAGAAAAAAGACCCGTTCATGCTGCACTACAACTTCCCACCGTTCTCGGTAGGTGAGTGTGGTCGCATGGGTGGCGCTGGTCGTCGCGAAATCGGTCACGGCCGTCTGGCCCGTCGTTCGATTTCAGCCATGCTGCCTGCCGCTGACGTGTTCCCGTACACCATCCGTGTTGTATCGGAAATCACCGAGTCCAACGGTTCGAGCTCCATGGCTTCGGTCTGCGGCGCTTCCCTGGCCCTGATGGACGCCGGCGTTCCGATGAAGGCACCGGTTGCCGGTATCGCCATGGGTCTGGTTAAAGAAGGCGAGAAGTTCGCTGTTCTGACCGACATCCTGGGTGACGAAGACCACCTGGGCGACATGGACTTCAAAGTAGCCGGTACCGCCAAAGGTGTTACCGCGCTGCAGATGGACATCAAGATCAAAGGCATCACCGAAGAAATCATGGAAATCGCTCTGGGCCAAGCCCTGGAAGCGCGCCTGAACATCCTCGGTCAGATGAACCAGATCATTGGCCAGTCGCGTACCGAACTGTCGGAAAACGCTCCGACCATGATCGCGATGAAAATCGACACCGACAAAATCCGTGATGTTATCGGTAAAGGCGGCGCGACCATTCGTGCGATCTGTGAAGAGACCAAGGCTTCGATCGACATCGAAGACGACGGTTCGATCAAGATCTTCGGCGAAACCAAGGAAGCGGCTGAAGCGGCACGTCAGCGCGTTCTGGGTATCACTGCTGAAGCTGAAATCGGCAAGATCTACGTTGGTAAGGTTGAACGCATCGTCGACTTCGGCGCATTCGTCAACATCCTGCCAGGCAARGACGGTCTGGTTCACATCTCGATGTTGAGCGACGCTCGCGTAGAGAAAGTGACCGACATCCTGAAAGAAGGCCAGGAAGTGGAAGTACTGGTACTGGACGTGGACAACCGCGGCCGTATCAAGCTGTCCATCAAAGACGTAGCAGCAGCCAAGGCATCGGGCGTTTAATCACTCCCCACGCCTGACCGCTTCAACGTTATAAAAAATGCCCCGCAGTGAAAGCTGCGGGGCATTTTTTTGTCTGTGGAACGGGGCATGAAGTTGCCGGCCCGGAAACCCGGTGCTAGGTTTAGCCCACTGCCCGTGTAGCTCAGTTGGTAGAGCAGCGCACTCGTAACGCGAAGGTCGCAGGTTCGATTCCTGTCTCGGGCACCATTCCACTATGGTTTCACCTTTCTGCTAAAAGCCCTTCCAGCGTTTTTTGTCGAATTGATGTAAAAGTCCATATAAATCGTCAACCAAACGTCCTATATTCGGTGCTTGTACACGTACCACTTTGCAGTTTTCAGATGATCCCCGAATGGTTCTGAAGGCCAGACAAACCGGGCTTCAACCGGTTTTTTGCGTCAGAGAGATCCTTGATGATCCAGATCCATCTTCCATTCCCCAGATCAGCGAGAACGACATGACCGTTAAAGAATTGACCCAAGAAGCCAGACACGAAGAAGCGCTCAAGAAGTACTTGCTGGATTCGCCCCAGCTTGCCGAAGAGATCAAGGACCTGCCGGCCGACGATCAGAAAGACCAGATTCAATGGGCGTTCGAGGACGAGGCCGAAGCCCAGGGCTTGCAGCCGTGGGAATTGACCCTCAAGTACACCTCCACCCCGGAAGAGTTCGAGGCTGCGCGCCTGGTACTGCACAAGGAGGCGGCCGAGGTGCTGGGTGTCGAGYGGGAAGAGTATTGCGAGATGAACAATCTGGTGGTTTGAGAGCAGCTTCGAGTTTCAAGCGGTAAGCTCCAAGTTAAAGCAAAACTGCTTGAAACTTGGAGCTTGCCGCTCGTAGCTGCGTTTAAAGGCTGAGCCGCATCGACAAATCGATAGCCTTCACGTCCTTGGTCATCGCGCCAATCGAAATGTAATCGACCCCGGTTTCGGCGACTGGTAGCAGCGTACTTTCATTGATTCCACCGCTCGCTTCCAGTTTGGCCTTGCCTGCGTTCAGACGCACGGCTTCGCGCATGTCATCCAGGCTCAGTTCATCGAGCATGATGATGTCAGCACCCGCCGCCAGAGCCTCTTTGAGCTCGCTCAGGCTTTCCACTTCGATCTCCACCGGTTTGCCCGGGGCAATCTTGTGCGCGGCGTTAATGGCTTCAGGGATGCCACCGCTGGCGGCAATATGGTTTTCCTTGATCAGGAAGGCGTCATACAGGCCGATGCGGTGGTTGTGGCAGCCGCCGCAAGTGACGGCGTACTTTTGTGCCAGGCGCAGGCCGGGCAGGGTTTTAC
>NZ_JBFUKU010000075.1:0-22124 GCF_056400685.1 Pseudomonas sp. P5_A12
GTCTTGGACTGGGAGGTGCAGCTTCGTCCGCCGGGGTGCTGGACAACATGCTCAAGCTCAAGCCCGACGTCATTGGTGGTGCCGGCTATGGCCTGACCGAAAGCAACGGTATCGGCGCTGCCATCGGTGGCGATCCGTTCATATACAAGCCGGCGACGGCGGGTTGGGCCTTGCCGATTGTCGACATCCGCATTGGCGACGATCCGCGCCAGCCGCAGCCGGCGGGTAATCGCGGGTTGATCTGGCTGCGTTCGCCGACGCTGATGAGCGCTTACTGGAATCTGCCAGAAGCCACTGCGCAAAGTCTGCGCGACGGTTGGTTCGACACCGGCGATATCGGCTTCCTCGACGATGAGGGTTTCCTGAGTATCACAGGCCGGGTCAAGGAGTTGATCAACCGTGGTGGCGAAAAGATTTCCGCCGCTGAAATCGAGACGTGCGTCCTCGATATGCCCGGAGTCCTGGAAGCGGCTGCATTTGCCATCGCCGACCCGCTGCTGGGTGAAACGGTGGGGCTGGCCGTGCATGGAATGGCATCGACGCTGCCCCAGGAGGCGCAAATCTGCGCGTTCGTCGCCGAACGCCTGGCCGCCTACAAAGTGCCGGCGCAGGTCTATCGGGTACACGAACCCTTGCCACGCAATGCCACCGGCAAGGTGCTCAAGGCACAACTGCAAGAAAAGTTGGGCGCATAACGCTTCCCTTAGTCCTTCCGGACGATGTTGGGGCCGGCAGAACACGAACAATGGGTCTAAATCACAAAGCCTTATCAGCGAAGGAGGCATTACATGAAAATAACAAGAACAGGTCTCATGCTCGCGGTCGCAGTCACAGCCAATAGCGGGCTGATGGGTTATGCGAACGCCGCGGTGTCACCTCAGGAAGCCGCCAAGCTGGGCAAGGAGCTGACCTGTGTCGGCGCCGAGCAAGCGGGCAACGCCGAGGGCACTATTCCGCCGTACACCGGCAAGTACCTGGGTGAAGTGCCGGGCTGGAATCATGTGAAGTTCTCCGGCGACCAGCCGGTGGATCCTTATGCGGGGGAAAAGCCGATCCTGGTGATCACTGCGCAGAACATGGGCCAGTACGAATCGCACCTGACCGAAGGTCAGAAGGCGCTGCTGAAGAAGTATCCGACCACCTACAAGATGAACATTTATCCCGGCCATCGGGATTTCCGCTACCCCGATTACGTCTGCCGCCGTGCGATGGATAACGCGCTGCACGCGAAGCTGGTCAACGACGGTGCAGGTTTCGAAGGATTGGGCCAAGTGCCGTTTCCGATTCCGAAGAACGGCATGGAGCTGCTGTGGAACCATCAACTGCCGGCCCGTGCCTACACCGAGGAAAAAACCAGCGATCTGGCTTCGGTCCTGCCCAATGGCAGCATCGGTTGGGGACGTGCCTATGCACGTAACCTGTCGCAGGCCAACTCGCCAACCGTCGAACCCACTACGGAGGGCAAGATCCAGGCCATGAGTAACAACATGACCTTAAAACCGGCGCGCGACAACGGCACACTCAGTATTGCCCATGAACCCTACAACTTCGCCGTCGACTCGCGTCAGGCTTGGTCCTACAGCCCCTCGACCCGGCGTGTGCGACAACTGCCGGGGTATGGTTACGATCAGCCGATGATCGGCACCAACGGCACCATGACCGTCGACGAGGATCGCTTGTTCAACGGCTCACCGGAGCGCTTCACCTGGAAACTCATCGGCAAGCGCGAAATCTACAGCCCGGCCAACACCTTCAAGACCAACGCCGGGACTGTCAAGCACGCCGACATGCTGACACCCAACCATCCCAATCCCGATTTGATGCGTTATGAATTGCGTCGCGTGTGGGTATTGGAGGCCGACTTGAAGGAAGGCTATCGCCATGTCTATGGCAAGCGCGTGCTGTTCATCGACGAAGACACCTGGAACGCGGTCATGGCCGACAACTATGACGCCCGTGGACAACTGTGGAAACACGCCATGGTCAACTATTACTACCACCCTGACATGAGTGGCTGGCAGGCCGGTTCGCAGTTCTTCATGGACTTGAACTCTGGTCAGTACACCGGCTACGGCATGACCAACGAGTCGAAGAAAGGTCCGATCCTCAACGAAGGAAAATTCACTTCGGATCAATACACGGCGGATGCGGCGCGGGCTATCGGGCGCTAAGACTCAGGTCGTTGTAATAACAAAAGCCCCATCGGTATCCGATGGGGCTTTTTTGTCATCCACGATCCAGTGAGCCGGACACGGCGGTGTACCTGCCGCACCGCGTTATCGTTTTTCGCGGGCAAGCAAGCCTGGCTCCTACACTAACAAATGCCAACTCAAGTCCCCAATCATGTCCAGCTGCGAATAATCACGAAAGCTGAATCGCCATACCCCGCCGACACGTTCGAACTCATCAAAATAACGCCCGCTGGCGATGGGTTGGAGGGGCAGGGTGTCGGTGGCTTGCAGGACGGTGTAGCAAGAGCGAACGGTTGCGGTTCCTGCGGTTTCGTCGATCTCGATGTTGGGGTTGCTGATGATGTGCCTGGTACGGGGTGTACCGCCGGGGTAGATCTTGATTCGTTGCTGCCAGATTCCCAGCAAGGCTGCGTGATCAAGGAAGACTGGCTGGCTTTGTACCTTGATGCGGGCATGGCGGAACAGCTCTGCGGCTTCGACCAATTGACCATCGTCCAGGCATTCGGCGTATCGGTAGAGCAGGTTGCTGATGTGTATGGCGCTGATACTCATGATGATGCTCATTAAAAAGCCGCTGGAACCTGGCAAGGTTGCAGCGGCGTGGTGTTGTGGGAAAGCAGGTCAGGCAGTGGCGGCCTGGAGCGGTGGGAGGAGCGGGGCGGGGTTCTGCATTTGTTGACGGTAACGCGGCAGCGCCAGAGTCAGGAACACGCTGGCCAGAACCAGCAATGACACTGACGAAGCAAGGGCATAGCGCAGGGATTCACTGCCCAGGGTGGGCACGAAGAAGTCGCTGAGCATGCCCACCAACAATGGCCCGACACCGACACCCAAGAGGGTCATGGACATCACGAAAATCGCCGTGGCCTGGGCCAGTCGTGTGGCCGGGAACAGGTGGGTGATGGCACTCAGGCAAGGTGTTGCCCACCACACACCGAAGAAGCCGAAGGCACTGTAGAACAGGAACGCTTGCGGCACGGCGATGCTGCCGATGTAGAACGCTGTGCCTTGGGGCCAGAGGAAGTACGCAAGGGCGAAGGGAATGCTGATCAGCGTGCCTAGCAGTGGTACGCCGATTTGCCAGCCAACATCGCGCCGCGCCATGCGGTCGGTGAGCATGCCGCAGACCAGGGTGCCGATGGTCGATCCGGTGCCGCCCACCACGCCCACCAGGAACCCGGCCTCTTGCAGGTTGAGGCCGTGGGAACGGATCAGGAAGCTCGGGCTCCAGGTGCCGATGGCGTAACCGGCAATCGCCGCCGCGCCGCCGGTGAGTACCAGGCACAGGAAAGAGGGCATGCGAAACAGCTCGACGAGCGTCTTGAGCCAGCCATCCTGTTGYGCCGCGACGTTGCCCAGCGGTGCTACGCGCTTGGGCGTACGCACGGTCAGCAGCAGAAGCAGGCCCAGGAAGATGCCGGGCGCGCCGATCAACAAGAAGGCGTAGCGCCAACCGTGGTGCTGGGCAATCCAGCCACCCAGGCCCAGGCCGACGATCGCCCCCAGGCTGGAACCGAGCATCAGTACTGACAGAGCAGTGGAGCGGCGGTTCGCCGGGTACAAATCCGAGACCATCGCCACCGACGGCGCCGTGCCGCCGGCCTCACCCACGGCCACGCCGATCCGCGCCAGCACCAAGGTCAGGAAGTTGCCGGCCATGCCACAAAGCATGGTCATCAGGCTCCAGGCGATGCAGCTGAAGGCGATCACCGGCTTGCGCCCGATGCGGTCCGACAGGCGCCCCAGCGGGAAGCCGAACACGGTGTAGAACACCGCGAACGTCACCCCGGAAAGTAGGCCGATGCCGGTATCGGAAATGCCAAATTCGAGTTTGACCGGCTCGATCAGGATCGCCATCAACTGGCGGTCGATGTAGTTGAACACATAGATGCTGGCGAGTACGAAAAGCGCGTAGTGCGTTCGCCATGTCACGGGGGTGGATTGGTTCACTGCGGGTGCTCCCGGTTTTGTTCTAGTTGGCGCGATGCTCCACGTGCACTGTGTTTTTTTCATCGTCCGTTCAGACCATCTTTTTCATCCCCCGTACAAGCCGACGTACACGATAGCGAACCTAGTCTTGTCGGACGATGTTTCGCTTGCGCTCAACGTCAATCATTCAGCCCATATCCGCTGCCTTGTCAGCGCTTGCCCACGCTGTGGCGAGCCCTGCGACAGCCTGAAACAATAAGAAGCTGAGGAATTGCAATGAGCGTCTTGTTCGAGCCGGTCGCCCTGGGCGAGCTTCAATTGGCCAACCGCATCGTCATGGCCCCCATGACTCGCAGCCGCGCCCTTGCCGATGCCGTACCCGGTAGCGAGATGGTCGAGTACTACCGTCAGCGTGCCAGTGCCGGGTTGATCGTGGCCGAGGGCACCGCGCCGTCTGCCAGCGGCCTGGGCTATTGTCGCACCCCGGCGATCTACAGCGACGAGCAGATGGTCGGATGGCAGCGGGTCACCGAGGCGGTGCATGCCGAGGGTGGGCGTATCGTCCTGCAGCTGATGCATGTCGGTCGCGCCGCCAGCCGGCACAACAAACCGGCGGGGGCGGTCACGGTGGCACCTTCGGCATTGCGCGCACGCACCCAGGTGTTCAGCGACGCTGCCGGGCTGGTGGACACCGACGAGCCGCAGGCGCTGACCTTGCAAGGCATTGGCGAGGTCATCGAAGACTATCGCCAGGCCGCATTGAATGCGCGCCAGGCTGGCTTCGACGGTGTCGAGCTGCACTGCACCAGCGGTTATCTGCCGATGCAATTCATGGCCTCTGGTTGCAATCAGCGCAGCGATGCCTACGGCGGCGATGCGGCCGGGCGGGTGCGTTTTGCCAAGGAAGTGATCGAGGCCATGACCAGCGCGATTGGCGCAGGACGTGTCGGCTTTCGCCTGTGTCCGGGAAATCCCTACAACGACATCGACGACTGCAATCCGGCTGCCACGGCGGCGGCCTTGTGTGATGCCGTGGCGTCGCTGGACCTGGCCTACCTGCACATCATGCGCTCGCCACTGGCAGACCTCGATGCCTTCGCCCTGGCGCGTCGGCACAGCCCTCATGCATTGATTCTCAACGATGGTTTCGACGGTCCTTCGGCCAGTGCCGCTCTCGCGTCGGGCGAGGGGGCTGCCGTGTCGTTTGGCCGTCACTTTATTGCCAACCCCGATCTGGTGGAGCGCTTGAAGCGTGGCTTGCCGCTAAGTCGCTTTGATCGCAAGACGCTTTATACGCCGGGCTCGGCTGGCTACTCGGATTACCCCGCCTATCAAACAATTGCCCAGGAGGTGGCGCAATGAACCTGAACGACTTGCCCCACGTCCTGCCGACCAGCCCGGTACCACGGGAGCAGACCCAGGCGCTGCTCGATCAGCGTTCGATCGCTGCCGGACAGATAAAGCCGAAAGACCTCTATACCTTGGCTGACCGTCTGGAGCAAAGGGCGGCTGAGCAGGGCGAGCGTACGTTTCTGATTTATGGCGAGCAGACCCTGAGCTACTTTGAGGTCGATGCGCGGGCCAATCAGATGGCTCACACGTTTTATGCCAATGGCCTGCGTGCCGGCGATGTCTGCGCCCTGGCCATGGAAAACCGCCCGGCGTTCTTCTGCACCTGGTTCGGCCTGGTCAAGTTAGGGGTGGTGGTGGCCTTCATCAACACTCAGGTCAACGGCCGTCCGCTGCTGCATGCGTTGCAAACCACCGACGCCAAAGCGTTGGTGATCGGCGAAGAATGCCTGGCCAATGTACAGGCCACTGAAGGTTTTCCGGATCTGCCGTGCTGGTTGATACACGATACGGAAAATCCCTGGGGCGGCCCGTTGCCCAAGGGCATCGACGGTCATTTCGCTACGCGCCTGGAGAAAGCCCCGCGCACGCCGTTTCCCCGCGATATCCGCGCGCACATCGAAGCGCAAGCTCCGACCCTGCTGATCTTTACCTCGGGCACCACCGGCTTGCCCAAGGCGGCGCGCTATAGCCACATGCGCTGGATGTCCTCGGGCGATGTGATGGAAGTCACCCTGCAAGCTACCCGCGAGGACGTGTTCTATTGCTGCCTGCCGCTGTACCACGGCGCAGCGGCCACGTCGGTGACCTCTACCGCGTTGCGGGCCGGTGCCGCCATCGTGGTGCGCCGCAAATTCAGCGTGCGCGAGTTCTGGAAGGATGTGGCTCGGCATCGGATCAGCATCTTCCAGTACATCGGTGAGATCTGCCGCTACCTGCTCAATCAGCCGCTGCAAGCGGGCGAGCGAGAGCACAGCCTGCGCTGCATGCTTGGCGCCGGTCTGTCGCCGGACTCCTGGCAGCGCTGGCTGGAACGTTTCGGTCCGATCCAGGTGTTCGAGGGCTGGGGCGCTACCGAAGCCAATGCTGCAGTGATCAACGTCGACAACTATTTCGGTTCCTGCGGACGGGTGCCGGACTGGAACAAGACCAACCTGCGGCTGGTGCGTTACGACATCGAAAACGACTGCCATCCACGGGACGAAAACGGTTTCTATCAAGTCTGCAAAGTGGGCGAGATTGGTGAGGCCATGGGCTTTATCGTCGATCACCCGGACATCGGTGGCGGGCGTTTCGAGGGCTACACCTCAAGCGATGCCACCGAGAGCAAGATCCGCCGCAATGTGCTGCGCGAAGGCGATGCCTGGTGGAGTTCCGGCGACTTGTTGCGCGAGGACGCCGACGGATACTGCTACTTCGTCGATCGCATCGGCGATACCTACCGCTGGAAGAGCGAGAACGTTTCGACCCAGGAAGTTGCGGACGCCCTTGGCGATCTGTCGGGTCTGGAACTGATCAACATCTATGGCGTCCGGGTGCCGGGCCATGAAGGCCGCGCCGGCATGGCCGCGGTGCTCATGCAGGCGGACCAGGCGTTTGATCCAGCTGCCCTGTACGCCCTGACTGAAGCGCGCCTGCCGCGTTATGCGGCCCCGGTGTTCGTACGGGTCACCCAGTCGGCAGACCTGACCGCGAGCTACAAGCTGCGCAAGGTCGATCTGCAGCGCCAGGGTTACTGCCCGACCCGTTGCGTCGATCCGTTGTTCATCCGCGACGAACAGCTGCGCAGCTATGTGCCTTATTCGCCAGAGGCCTTGGCGCGGGCCGGGCTGGCGCCATTTGCGGTGACCCACCATGACTGATCTCGATGCCAACGGCCACGAACTGCGCAGCGGTCTGCGTTATCCCTGGCCGCAGCCGCCCGATTCCGGGCAGGTGCTTGAAGTGGCACCGGGCGTGTGGTGGCTGCGCATGCCGCTGCCGTTTCGCCTGGACCACATCAACCTCTATCTGCTGCGCCACACCGATGGCTGGGTGGTGGTGGACACTGGCATGAATACCGAACAGACCCGCGAGGTCTGGGACCGGGTGCTGAGTGAAGTGTGTGCCGGGCTGCCGCTGCTGGCGGTGGTCTGCACCCATTTTCACTCTGACCATGCCGGTGTGGCCGCGTGGCTTTCGGAGCGTTTTCACTGCCCGGTGTACATGACCGCCAGCGAGTTCCAGTCGTTGCACGTCAGGTTTCCCGGCGATCAGCCGCCGGGCTGGGACTTCCTGGATTTCTACCGCAAGGCCGGCGTGACTGACGAACAAAGCACCGAGATGTTCGCGGTGATGAGCAACGCCCATTTCCTGCCCGCGCCACTGAACCATTACCGCCGTTTGCGCGAGGGCAGCGTACTGAATATCGGTGGCCGCGCCTGGCAGGTGGTCATCGGCCGCGGTCACTCACCGGAACATGCCTGTCTGTATGCCGCCGATGACGGTTTGCTGATCTCCGGCGACCAGGTGTTGCCGCGCATCACTTCCACCGTCGGCGTGCATGCCACGGAGCCGTTGGCCAACCCGCTGCGCGACTGGCTCGACTCGATCGAGCACTTGCGCACTTTGCCCGACAGTGTGCTGGTGCTGCCGGCGCACGAGCGGCCGTTCTTCAATCTGCATCAGCGCCTGGATCAGCTGGAGGCCCATCACCGCGGGCATCTGGCGTTGATGCTGGCCAACTGTGACGAGCCGCGCACCGTGCTCGAACTGATGGCCCTGTTGTTTCCCAAGCTGTCGGGTCGTTTCGACGAACTGATGGCGCTTGGCGAAACGTTGGCCCATGCCAACTACCTGGTGGCCGAAGGGTCACTGGAGCGGGAAGAGGACCGGGGGCGATATCGCTACCGGCGTGCTGTAAGGGGAGCGTGCGCTGTTGAACCGCTCAAGGTGTTTTGAGCGGGCGGCACGGCAGCAGTGTTGAACATTCCAGACAGCCAGCCGGTTGTCATTGAGGAGAGTCAGTGTGATCAACAAAAACAACAATAACTCGACGGTCATCGGTTCGCGCGCATTTCAGGTCAGCAGCCTGGCGGCAGCCATTGCACTGGTGTCCACACCCGTTTGGGCCGGTGACACGATCGAATTCGACAACGGCGCGACCATCGACTGGTCGGTGACCACCAGCTACGGCATCGGTGTGCGCACTGGTGGTCCGAGCGATYGCTTGCTGACGATCAACGCCGACGATGCCAACCGTAACTTCGATAGTGGCAGCCTGACCACCAACCGTGTCGGCGCGCTGGGCGAATTGATCCTGCGCAAGGACAACTACGGCGCCGTGGTGCGCGGCAGTACCTTCTACGACGATGTGTACCACCGCAAGAACGATAACGATTCACCCGCCACCGTCAACAAAAACGGCAGCAACGACGAGTTCACCAGCGATACCCGTTACTACAGCGGCGGTCGTAGCAAAATGCTGGATGTCTATGCGTTCAGCGGCTGGCGCTTTGACAACGACACCATGCTCGACGTCAAGGCCGGACGGCACATCGAATCCTGGGGTGAGAGCCTGTTTTACCCAGGGGTGAACGGCGTACAAAACCCTTCCGACGCGGTAAAAGCCTCGCAGCCAGGTGTTGAAGTCAAGGAAATACTGTTGCCGGTGGGCCAGTTCTCCGGCTCGTTTCGCCTGAACCCCAGCCTGACCTTTGGTGCGTACGTGCAGTACGAATGGAAGGGCACTGAACTGCCGCCGGTGGGCAGTTACCTGTCGGGCACCGACGTGGTGGGGCCGGGACGCGAGTTTCTCTATGCCAACGGTCGCAAGGTTTCCTACCTCGGTACCGACGAACCGAGTGATGGTGGCCAGTGGGGCGTGCAGGTGCGTTTCCGCCCGGTACCGGCCCTTGAGCTGTCGCTGTTTCACGTCAACTACCACGACAAGAACCCGGCCACTGCCTTGGTCGGCTACAACCCGCTGCCAGTGGGCGGTGGTCTCAACGCCTTCGCCATCAATGGTTACCGGATCAAGTACTTCGAAGACATCAAGCTGACCGGCATCAGCGCCTCGACCAAGATCGGCGACACCCAGGTCGGCGCCGAATGGTCGTACCGCGACGGTGCGCCCGTGATGGTCAATACCGGCCTTGGCGCGGTGCCGGCCCAGGGCAAGGGGCAGCAAATGCAGTTGTCGGCGATCCGTATCCTGGGGGACCGTCCCTGGGCCAGCCAGACCAGCCTGACTGCCGAAATCATCCGCGTGCAGGTCGACAGCGTCGATTCCACTTCGGCGGCGCCCAACCTGCAAGGCGTGAACCTATTACCCTCCCTGGCACCTCTAGTGGCCTCTTCCGATGACTATACCTACAGCACCGCCGCGGGTTACCGCACCAAGTCTTCCAGCGCCTACACCGTGGGCGCATCGTTCAGTTATCCGGGAGTTTTCCAAGGCTGGGATCTGGAAGTCCCCTTCAGCTTCTCCAACGTCTTCAGCGGCTCCACGCCCATGGCCGGAAGTATTTCCGGCGTCGCCGGTGACCGACGCCTGAGCGCGGGCACGACCTTCAAGTACCTGGGTAACCTTGAACTCGGTTTGAAATACATCACCTACCTGGGTGAAGCCGACCCAATCGATCGTCCCTTCGCCGACCGCGACTACGCCACGTTCTCGATGAAATACACCTTCTGATCGATCACTCAAAGTTCGGGTCGCCTTGTTGCGCCCGGACCTTCATCACAACCTGGAAATAGCCGCAGCGTAACGCTTCGGCATGGAGGCACTATGGGGCTCAAAGGGCACGCGGCCATTGTTGGCAGCGCACAATACAAACCGGAGAAGTATTCGACCGCACCCAAGATGTTTCACCTTGAGCAAGTCGCTGACCTGGCGGCCCAGGCGCTGCGCGATGCCGGGCTCAAGGCGTCAGACCTCGATGGGTTGGTGATCAACGGCCCGCATTTTCATGAGGCTTCTGTGTTCGTACCGGCGATGGCCGCCGAGTACCTGGGCCTGCGGCTGAACTTTGCCGAAGTGGTGGACTTGGGCGGCTGTACGTCGGTGGGCATGGTGTGGCGCGCCGCCGCCGCCATCGAACTGGGGTTGTGCCAGGCAGTGCTGTGCGTCATCCCCGCACGCATGGCGCCGTTGGGCCCCGACGAGGATCCTGGCTGGATGGCCCGATCCATGCGTTTTGGTGGACATAGCACGGCATTCGGCGCACCTGAAGCCGAGTTCGACCTGCCATACGGCCACATGGGCCAGAACACCGGCTACGCGATGATTGCCCAGCGCTATGCCGCACAGTACGACTATGACCAGCGAGCGATGGCCAAGATCGCCGTCGACCAGCGCACCAACGCCCTGGCCAACCCGCAAGCGATGTTCTTTGGCCAGCCGTTGACCATCGAGCAGGTGCTGGCCAGCAAGATGGTCGCCGATCCGTTGCACGTCCTGGAAATCGTCATGCCGGTGGCCGGTGGCGCCGCGTTGATCATCACCAACAAGGAAGTGGCGGCGCGGTCCCGCAAACGTCCAGCGTTCATCACCGGGTTTGGCGAACACCTGGCATTCAAGTCGCCGTCCTATGCTGAGGACATGCTGCACACGCCGATCGGTCCGGCCTCCCAGCGAGCCTTTGCCATGGCCGGACTCAAGCCCCAGGACGTCGATGCCGCGCAGATCTACGACTGTTACACCATCACCACCTTGTTGACCCTGGAAGATGCCGGTTTCTGCGGCAAGGGCGAGGGCATGGCATTCGTGCGCGAACACGACCTGACCTGGCGTGGCGATTTCCCGATGAACACCCATGGCGGGCAACTGAGTTTCGGCCAGTCGGCCTCGGCCGGTGGCATGAGCCAGGTGATCGAAGCGGTGACGCAAATTGCCGGCACCGCCGGGGAACGCCAACTGGGCCGCTGCGACAGCGTCTACGTCTCCGGCACCGGCGGCGTGATGAGTGAGCAGGGCGCATTGATACTTCAGGGAGCATAAGCACATGTCCAACAACAAACCGATGCCGGTCGCGACGCAGATCTCCGCGCCCTTTTGGGAGGGCCTTAAGGCTCGCCGCCTGTTGATCCAGCAATGCAACGCCTGTGCGCACTGGAACTTCTACCCGCGCCGGCATTGCCCGGTGTGCCTGGAACACGACCTGGCCTGGCGCGAAGTCGACGGCGCCGCGACGCTGTACAGCTACACCGTGACGCGCATCGCGACCTTGCCCGACTTCATTGATGAGATGCCGCAGAAACTGGCGGTGGTCGAACTGGCCGAAGGGGTGCGAATCAACACAAACCTGGTAGGCCTTGACGAAGACGAGATCCGGATCGGCATGTCCTTGCAGCCGGTGTTTGCCGAAGTCGACGCCAAGGGCAACCGCCTGCTGCGCTTCACCGGGGTGGACAAAAATGCGGCGAGCCTTGAGTCGCTTCCCGCGCAGGACAGCGAACCGTCGTCTGCCACGTCGGAGCAACCATCCGCCCGGCAGATCGACCTCAACGATGGGCCGGCCTTGCAGGCTCTGGTCAGCGAGCAGTTCAGCGACTGGAGCAATGTCGTGGTAGTCGACCAGGCACTGATCGATGCCTTTGCCGAGTTGTCGGGCGACGATTACTGGATCCATACGGATCCGGAGCGGGCACGCCTGCAAAGTCCGTTCGGTGGCACCATTGCCCATGGCGCATTGGTGCAGGTGCTGCAGTCGCGGATGAAGATGCCGTTGAGCTTCGAAATCAGTGGTTTCACCACCCAGATCAACTATGGCTCCGATCGCCTGCGCTTCCCGGCGCCGGTACCGGCCGGTTCGCGCATCCATTCGCGGGCCCGGGTGAAAAAAGTCGACCTGTCGGCCCGTGGTACCCAGTTGACCCTGGAACTTACCACCCACGTGGTGGGCCAGGACCGGCCGTCGGTGATCAACGACCTGGTGATCCTGTACATCGCCTGATTCCCGCCGAAGACCCTCTGTAGGAGCCGGCAAGCCAGCTCCTACAGGGGCGCGATGGCAATCAGTTCGATTTGCACATAAATACCCACCATTCCCGCCCCACGTCATTTGCGCCATTGCATAAGCCATTTGGACGATGTGCCCCCCAGTCCTTGCGCCGACTATTCCCTCAGAGGCAGCGCCCATCTCGTTTGCCTCGCATGCCTTGGTGCGTGACAAAAACAAGAGGATCGGCCCTATGACTTGCCCTAAGCACGTGTACCCCGAACAGGAGCTCTACTCATGCGCTCGGTGATCGGCTACGCGGTTTGCCTGGTGGTCGCCCTGACCATTGGCTACACCTTTTCCCCTAAATCCCCACCGCAAGTGGAACTGTTGGCCACGCGTCCGGATCGGGTGCAGATCAACGGCCTGCTCAATCTTGGCTCACGGGTGATAGCCGTGGGCGAGCGGGGCAGCATCCTGCTCAGTGACGATCAGGGCGTCAGCTGGCAGCCAGCCACAGTCGGCACGCAACGTAATGCCACCCTGACTGCCGTGGTGGCGTTGGACGACAAGCGTTTGCTGGCGGTCGGGCATGACGGCTGGATTCTGCGCTCCGTGGATTCAGGCAGCAGTTGGCAGGAAATGCGCCACGACAGCGATCTAGGCGAACCGCTGCTGGGCATCTGGACCGGTGGTGGCGACAGCGTCTTGGCTTTCGGCAGCTTCGGTAAGTTCTATCAATCCGTTGATGCCGGGAAGACTTGGGCTGCGCAAGTCCTGGACATCGACAACGCACACTTGAACAGCATGGCTGGCGACAACGATGGCCGCCGCATGCTCGTGGGCGAACAGGGCCTGGTATTGCGTACGGCCGACGCCGGCCAGCACTGGCAGACCTTACCGGCGTTCTACAGCGGCTCGCTGTTCGGCATCGTGCGCCTGAGCGCGAATAACTGGGTGACCTACGGCATGCGCGGGAATGTCTTCGTCAGCCATGACTTCGGCGACAGCTGGACCCGGATCAACGTGGGTAACCAACTGCCTTTGTATGGACATGTATTGCTGCCCGATCACTCGGGACTGGTGATCGTCKGTGCCGGCAGCTCGGTGGTGCGTCTGGATGCACAGGGCGCGTTGGTCGGCGTCGGACGCCTGGCCGGGCTCGGTACGTTGACCTCGGCGACGATGGTTGGGCCGCGTCTGCTGGTGGGTGGGGAGCGCGGGGTATTGCAGGGTTCAGCTGGCAGCGTCGCTGCCTTAATGGCCACACAGGCCACCCAGTAAATGAGAGGCAGGCAATGAATCAGGGTAAACACTGGGTGACGCGCTGCGTCGAAACGTGTGCGGACCACTTGATGGCCTGGCGCAAGGGACTGCTGTTGCTGTTTGTTCTGGTGACGCTGGCCCTGGGCTACAGCGCCACCCACACGCAACTGGATCCGGGGTTCAACAAACAGATCCCCGTGCGTCATGACTACATGATCAATTTTCTCAAGTTCAGCCGCTACTTCACCGGCGCCAACCGCTTCCTGGTCAGCGTACGCTGGAAAGGCGAGGGTGATATCTATAACGCCGAGTACCTTGAGACCCTGCGTAAAGTCACCGACGACGTGTTTTTCATCTCTGGAGTCAGTCGCCCCAGTGTGACGTCGCTGTTTACCGCCAACGTGCGCTACATCGAAATTACCGAGGAAGGTTTCTTTGGCGATGTGGTGGTGCCGCCGCGCTTTAGCGGCACCTCCGAGGATTTGGCGCAGGTGCGCAGTAACACGGCAGCCTCCGGGCAGGTCGGTCGCCTGGTGGCCAATGACCTCAAATCGGCCATGGTCCGCGCCGACCTGCAGGACATCGACCCAAAGACCGGCCAGCCGGTGTCCTATGTCGACATCGCCACGCGCCTCGAAGACATCCGCGCCAAGTACAACAGTCCCGATATCGACATCAACATCGTTGGCTTCGCCAAACTGGTGGGTGATGTGGTCGAAGGGTTGAACACGGTGATCGGCTTCTTTGTTGTAGCCTTCGTGATCACCGGGTTGCTGCTGTGGCTGTATTCGCGCTCGCTGCGCCTGACGGTGGTGGCGCTGGTTGTCGCGTTGCTGCCGGTGGTCTGGTTGCTGGGCCTGTTGCCGCTGCTGGGCTTGGGCATCGATCCGATGTCGATCCTGGTGCCGTTCCTGATCTTCTCCATCGGCGTGTCCCATGCGGTGCAGATGACCAACGCCTGGAAACAAGACGTGCTGGCCGGTAGCACGTCGAAGGAGGCGGCGCGTTCGGCGTTCTGCAAGATCTTCATCCCCGGTTCCCTGGCCTTGCTGATGAACGCCCTGGGTTTCGCCGTAATCATGCTGATCGACATTCCGATCGTCCACGAACTGGGGGTAACCGCGTGCATCGGCGTGATGTTGATGATCATCACCAACAAATTGATGTTGCCGGTCATCATTTCCTACCTGCAGCTGGAGCCTGGGTTATTGCGTCGGGCGCAATYCCGACCCGCGGGCAAGCACCGCCTGTGGTGGCGCTTGTCGGCGCTTGCCGAACCGGGGCCGGCCCTGGGGGTGTTTGCCATCAGCCTGTTACTGCTATTGGCCGGGGCCTACAAGGCACGCGACCTGGCCGTGGGTGATATTGGCGCGGGTGCGCCGGAGCTGCGGGCYGATTCGCGCTACAACCAGGACAACGCCAAGATCATCAGCAGCTACTCCATCGGGCTCGATGTGATGTCGGTGTTCGTCCAGGTCAAGGGTGTCGAAGAAGGTTGCCTGTCACCTGCGGTGATGCGCGCGGTGGAAGCCTTCGATTTCCGCATGCGCACGGTCTCGGGTGTGCAGTCGATTCAGAGCGTGGCGGACATGGGCAAGCGGGTGATCGCTGGCAACAACGAAGGCAATCCGCGCTGGGCGGCGATTCCGGGATCACCTCGTGGCCTGAGTCAGGGTGCGCGGGCCTATATGCCGGATGACGGTCTGGTCACCGACGGCTGCCAGCAAATGCAGATTCTGGTGTTCCTTGCCGACCACGAAGGCAGCACCGTCAGCCATGCAATCGCTGAAGCCAGGCGGATCATTGCCGAAGTCAGTTCGCCGCAAGTCGAATTCCTCCTGGCCGGTGGCAACGTGGGGGTGATGGCGGCCTCCAACGAGGCGGTCAAGCGCGCTGAAGTGATTATGCTCGGGGCGCTATTCGGATCAGTGGCATTGTTTTGCTGGCTGACCTTCTTGTCGATCCGCGCGGTGCTGTGCATTCTGGTGCCGCTGGCGATTGTCGCGATTCTGTGCAATGCACTGATGACCATGCTCGGGATCGGCCTGAAGGTCGCCACCTTGCCGGTGATGGCGCTGGGGGTAGGGGTGGGCGTCGACTACGGCATTTACCTGTACGAACGTATCCAGCACGAAATGCTGCGCGGATCCAATCTGCGCGAGGCGTTCTACCAAGCCATGTGCCAACGCGGTACGGCCGCGGTATTCACGGCCGTGACCATGTCCATTGGCGTCTGCACCTGGGCGTTCGCACCGCTGAAGTTCCAGGCTGATATGGGTGTGTTGCTGTCGTTCATGTTCCTGGTCAATGTGTTGGGGGCGATTTTCCTCCTCCCGGCGCTGGCCGCCTGGTTCAATCGCGGGCGGCCGTTGGTCGCCGATCGGGTGCGCCAGCCGGCGCCAGCTCAAGGGCACTTCCGCTTGAAAAACAGCCCGGCGGCGCGTGATCCCGGAAGCGAAAAATAAACCTGTCGGGCCTATTGTGGAGTCCGCAGGCACTAAGGAAACTGGCTGGCACGTAGCAGTCGAGTGGGGGGGAGCCCGTGTTCCCCCAGCCGAAATTATAAAAATAACAAGGGAAGGGCGCAGTCCTTACCCGAGCGAGATAAGACTATGCAAAATGGTGACTTGACCCATGAAGCCCTGGCCAGTCTTGGCCTCGACCTCACGCGCTACAACCAGTTGGTGGGCGAAATCTACGAAGGTGCCCTCGATCCGAAACTGATGGCCCACGCCCTCAGAAGCTTTCTCAAGCTCTACGATGCCAACTACGTCACCTTGATCCTGCGGGTGCCGGATCAACCCGATACCGGCGTGATGATTATCGTCGGCGACATCGAAGGTGCCGGTGATGTCTGCTATATGACCTACCCGCAAACCAATTCGCCTTTCTCCAATCAGCCGCTGGACCATGTGTTCACCGTGGACGACCTCATGAGCACCACGCAATGGGAGCAGAACGGTTACTACAAGATGTTCTGCGAGCCCTATGACGTGTACCACCTGATGTGCGCCGATATTTCCACCCCGGACGGCGGCAAACTGCGCTTTCGCATGACACGCCCCAAACGGGCCCCCAACTTCTCTGCCCACGATCGGGCGGTGTGCGCCAGTTTCCTGCCTCACCTGCGACGTGCCTCGCAACTGCATAACCTGCGGGACCGCAGCGAATCGCTGAGCGAGTTGTACTCCCAGGCCATCAGCCGGTTATCGGTGGCRACCCTGGTACTCGACGAGAGCGGCAGCGTGTTGCAGATCAATCCGGTGGCCCAGGAAATCCTTTCTCGTTCCGATGGCCTGAAACTGGTGGGCGGGCGCCTGGAGGCGACGTATCCCAGCGACAACCGTGAGCTGCAACGCCTGATTCGTGGCGCGTTCTGCCCCGATGCGCCGAAAAGCGCCGAGGCCATGTCGGTGACGCGGCCGTCAGGACTGGTCAACCTCGGCGTGGTGGTCGAATCGATTCCGTCCCTGGACTGGGCCGAGGAGAAGGGCCAGCCGGCGGCGTTGGTGTACATCCGCGATGCGTCGAGCAAATCTCTGGCCAGTGAAGTGGTGACCAAACAGTTGTTCAACCTGACCAAGGCCGAAACCGCCCTGGCCATGGAACTCGCCAACGGCTTGTCCCTGGAGGAAGCTGCCGAGGTGCTCAATATCCGGCGTAACACCGCGCGTGCGCACTTGCGCTCGATCTTCTCCAAGACCGGTGTACGGCGCCAGACCGAACTGGTGCGCATCATGCTCAACAGCGTGGTGGCCTTGGGCAAGCCGCAACTCGCGTTGAAGGTGGCCGAAAAAATCAAAGTGCCGCCACTGCGACTGGCCGTGCCGATCTATCGCCAGGCCTGACCTGTAGGAGCCCGGCTTGCCGGCGAAGAACGATAACGCGGTCCTGTGGGAGCCTGGCTTGCCAGCGAAGAACGATGACGCGGTATGACAGATACACCGCTGCGCCTGGTTCGCAGGCAAGTCGGATCGCCGCCCGCTCGCTCCTGCATAGTCCGCACAGACGATGCAATCCCGTGATCATCCTGTCGATACTGGGCGGACCTATCACGGAGAATCACAATGCCTATTACAGCCATCACCGGAAGTGCTTCGGGAATCGGTGCCGCCGTCTCCGCCGCCATGCGCGCCGCCGGGCACCAGGTTATTGGTATCGATCGCAGCCACGCCGAAGTGATCGCCGACCTGTCTACTGCTCAGGGGCGTGAGGCGGCCATCGCCCAAGTGCTTGAACTCAGCGGCGGGGTCCTCGACGGACTGATCTGCTGCGCCGGGGTCGGTGTCACGGCACCGACCTGTAGCCTGATTCTGGCGGTCAATTACTTCGGCGTCAGCCAGTTGCTCGACGGTCTGCAAGGGGCGTTGGCCAAGGGCCAACAACCGGCGGCGCTGGTGATCGGCTCAGTGGCAGCGACTCATTCCGGAGCAGACGGCCAGCCGATGATCGAGGCGATGATCGCAGGCGATGAAACCCAAGCGCTGGAGTTGTCCAACACCCTCGGCCAGCCTCATATCGCCTATGCAGCCTCCAAATACGCCATTAGCCGTCATGTCCGCAGCTTGGCTGTGGGCTGGGGCAAGCAGGGCGTACGGTTGAACGTGGTGGCACCGGGGGCGGTAGAAACCCCGTTGCACCAGGCTTCGCTGGACGATGCACGTTTTGGCAAGTCGACCCGCGAATTCGTCGCCCCCTTGGGCCGCGCCGGGCAACCTGCAGAAATCGCCGCGGTGGTCGCGTTCCTGCAATCGTCGCAGGCTTCGTTTATCCATGGCAGCGTACTGTTCGTCGATGGCGGCATGGACGCTATGGTCCGTGCCCCGCAATTCTAAAAGGAACGTGCATGAACAAGGTTGCATTCATCACCGGCGCCAGCCGTGGTATTGGCCGCGAAGCAGCGTTGGCGTTCGCCCGCGCCGGTTTCGACCTGGCGATCAGCGCCCGTACCCTCAACGAGGGCGAACAACATGAACATGCCCTGCGCGACGCAACTGGGGCACCGCTGGCCGGCAGCCTCAACAGCACGGCGCAGTCGTTACGCGAGCTCGGTTGCCGGGTGCTCGTCGTGCCGATGGACCTGCTCGACAGCGACTCGGCCTTGAACGCCTGCCAGGCGGTGCTGGCCGAGTACGGGCGCATCGACGTGCTGATCAACAACGCGATCTACCAGGGCAGTGATCTCAATGCGGGGTTCATGGACCTGCAGGTGCAAACTCTGGAGCGGATGTTCCAAGGCTACATTCTCACACCGTTCCTGCTGACCCGGGCGGTGGCCGAACACATGGTGGCGCGCGGCGGCGGGGTGGTGATCAACGTCACCTCCGGTGCCGGCGAAAGCGACCCACCGGTAGCGGCGGGCAAGGGTGGCTGGGGTTATGCCTATGGCGCGGGCAAAGCCGCAGTGTCGCGATTGTMCGGAGTGCTGAGCACGGAACTGGGCGAGGCCGGGGTGCGCGCTTATACCCTCAATCCTGGCGTAGTCACCACCGAAGCCCTCAAGGCCACCATCGGCGATAAAGGCCTGATCGCCCTGCGCGCCGGCAGCGCTCCACCCCATGTACCAGCGGCCGTGATGTTGTGGCTGGCCACTGCCGAACAGGCACCGGCGTTTCAACGCCGGACCATCGCTGCGCAGCCGTTTGCATTGGAGCACGGCATCGTCGCCGATTGGCGTTAAAACCTATCCATAGACCCCTGTGGGAGCGAGCCTGCTCGCTCCCACAGGGGCAGTGTGGTCTTACGCCTGCCGCCGCTGACGGGCGAGGGTCATGGCGGTGTCTTCGATCATGTCTTCCTGGCCACCGACCATGCCGCGACGGCCCATTTCAACGAGAATTTCCCGGGCCGACACGCCGTATTTCTTCTCGGCGCGCTTGGCGAACAACAGGAACGAGCCATAGACCCCGGCATAGCCCATGGTCAGGGCATCGCGGTCGCTGCGGATCGGGAAGTCCATGATCGGCACGACAAGGTCCTCGGCCACGTCCTGGATGCCGAATACGCTGACACCGGTGTCGATACCCATGCGATCACACACCGCCACCAGCACTTCCATCGGTGTGTTACCAGCGCCAGCACCGAGGCCCGCGCAGGCGGCGTCGATACGGTTGGCTCCGGCGGCAATCGCGGCGATGGAGTTGGACACGCCCATCGACAGATTGTGGTGACCATGAAAACCGATCTCGGTCTCTGGCTTGAGGGCCGCACGCATCGCCGCCACACGGGCACTGACGTCATGGGGCAGCAGGTAGCCCGCCGAGTCGGTCAGGTAGATGCAGTTGGCGCCGTAGCTTTCCATCAGCAAACCTTGCTTGACCAGACCTTCGGGGCTGTTCATGTGGGCCATCATCAGGAAACCGACGGTGTCCATGCCCAGGCCGCGGGCGTGGGAGATGTGCTGCTCGCTGACATCGGCCTCGGTGCAATGGGTGGCCACTCGAATGGTGTTGACCCCCAGCTCATAGGCCATTTTCAGATGATCGACGGTGCCGATGCCCGGAAGCAGCAGAGCTGAGACCTTGGCCTTTTTCATCAACGGGATCACTGCCGACAAATACTCCTCGTCGGTGTGGGCCGGGAAGCCGTAGTTCACCGAGCTGCCGCCCAGGCCGTCGCCGTGGGTGACTTCGATCAGCGGCACGCCGGCCGCGTCGAGGCCGCAGGCAATGTCCTTCATCTGTTGCAGGCTGATCTGGTGACGCTTGGGGTGCATGCCGTCGCGCAGGCACATGTCGTGAACGGTAATGCTTTTGCCGCGAAGATCCATGGTCGACTCCTTATGCGTGGGCGGTTTGGGCGGTGGCTTGCAGAACCAGTTCGCCCTTGAGGATTTCCTCGGCGAACATCTCGGCGGTGCGCGCCGCAGCAGCAGTCATGATGTCGAGGTTGCCAGCGTACTTGGGCAGGTAGTCGCCCAGGCCTTCGACTTCCATGAAGATCGACACGCGATTGCCGTCGAACACTGGGCCATTGACCAATTTGTAGCCGGGCACGTAGCGCTGCACTTGCTCGATCATTGCCTCGATGGCGGCGGTGATCGCCGGCTGGTCGGGCACGCTGGCGGTCAGGCAATGCACGGTGTCGCGCATGATCAGCGGTGGTTCGGCGGGGTTGATGATGATGATCGCCTTGCCTTTCTTCGCGCCGCCGACCTTTTCCACTGCGCGAGAGGTGGTGCGGGTGAATTCGTCGATGTTTTTTCGGGTGCCGGGGCCGACAGATTTGGAAGCGGCGGTGGCGATGATTTCGGCGTATTCCACTGGCTGCACGCTGGATACCGCCGCCACCAGCGGAATGGTGGCCTGGCCGCCGCAGGTGACCATGTTGACGTTCATCACGCCCAGGCCCAGTTGAGCCTTGAGGTTGACCGGCGGCACGCAATACGGGCCTATGGCTGCCGGGGTGAGGTCGATCATCAACACGCCCAGGGCATTGAGCTTGCGCGAGTTCTGCGCGTGCACATAGGCCGAGGTAGCGTCGAAGGCGATCTGGATCTGGTCTTCGAGGACATGGGGCAGCAATCCGTCGACTCCGTCGGCGGTGGTCTTCAGGCCCAGCTCGCGAGCCCGCGAAAGGCCTTCGGAGGTGGCGTCGATGCCCACCATCCACACCGGTTCCAGCACGTCACTGCGCATCAATTTGTACAACAAATCGGTGCCGATGTTGCCCGGCCCGATCAGCGCGCATTTGATCTTTTTGCTCATGGTCTTTGGCTCCAGGGAGGGAGAAAGGGAGGGGAATGAAGGGTGATCAAGGGACAAAGCGCAGGCTGGCGTCACCCAGGCCACTCATGGATAGACTGATTTGGTCACCGGCGACCACGGGCACCAGCGGTGCCAGGGCACCGGAGAGAATGATCTCGCCACGGCGGAACGGGATGCCCAGCTCGCCCAGAGTATTGGCCAGCCAGGCCACGGCCGCGCAGGGATGACCTTGCACCGCCGAGCCCAGTCCCGAGCCGGCCGGCTGGCCGTTTTTCAGCAGCTGCATGTGCACGGCGGCCAGGTCCAGTGAGCGAGGGTCGATACGCTGGGTGCCGAGGGCGAACACGCCACAAGAAGCGTTGTCGGCCACGGTGTCCTGAATCCGGATCTGCCAGTCGTCGATCCGCGAGTCGACGATCTCGAAGCACGGAACGACCCATTGGCTGGCAGCCAGTACGTCCTCGGCGCTGATGCCCGGACCTTGTAAATCTTCGCCGAGGATAAAGGCGATTTCGCCTTCGGCCCGTGGCTGGATCAGGTTATAGCGGGCCAGGCTGACATCGCAGCCATCCTCGACCTGCATGGCATTGGTGAGGAAACCAAAGTCTGGTTGGTGGACGTCCAGCATTTCCTGCACTGCGCGGCTGGTCACCCCGATTTTCTTGCCAATCACCTGCTCGCCAAGGGTTTCTCGGCGTTGCAGGAAGCGCAGGGAAATCCGATAGGCCTGTTCCAGGGTGATCTGTGGATAGCGCCGGGTC